>NZ_JBHWZY010000445.1:0-5681 GCF_042727815.1 Nocardia sp. NPDC060220 | reverse complement strand
CCTCATAGGAGTGCAGAAACGACATCTCGACCGTGGTGACGCCGTATTCGTCTTGTTTGACAACGGCTTTCGACAGACGGCCGTCCCAGCGCGCGCCATCCTTGTCAACGGTGATGTGGATGTTCTGGGTGGTCCGCGTGCGCGAGATCGCCCACTGCGAAAGATGATGCTCGTAGGGCAGCACGATGACGCCGGTCCCGGATTCATTCAGCATCCAGGTGAAATTGGCGCTGATCTCGCCCGCGCAGGTTCCGCGCAGCTGCCAGTCGCCATCCCAGAACCGAATGAGCGGCGGTTTGGTTCGCAACACCTCACGCTGCGCCTTGTCTTTCAGCGCGTTCTTGTAGATAACAGGCAGGTCGTTCACCGTTGTCATTGCAGCCCCCAGGGCCGCGACCAGCTGCGCGGTTGCACGGCCATGACCGAGGCGCCCGCTGGCGCGCCGGTCACCTTCACCGGCACAACGGTTGCCGACGTGTAGGGCGGGATCATGTACTCGAATCCACGGCCACCCATGAGCGCCCACATCTGCGATCGGTCGGCCGCGACGAGAGTTTCACGCGCCGGGTCGGTGTCGACGACCAGATCCTGACCCACGACCGTGTTCGGTAGCACCACAACACGATCCGCGTCCTCTTCGGCGCGGTTGTGGTAGTTGTTGCCGAAAGAGAAGTCGGGCAAGGTCCAGCGTCCCGGCGCCGAGCACACCCATTGCAGGTACATCGGCTGATCGGTCGGATTGGCGACGGTCACCGCGCCGGATTGTGTGGTGCCGTTGGTCGTGCTGATGGTCGAGACCCAGGTGCTCGTCGCGGGTTCCTCCACCCACCAAGGCAATCCGGCGGTGCAGGTCATGGTGACCTGACCCCACAGGTTCAGGTGCGGGTCCTTGTTCGGTTTGAAGTCGGGTTGCTGCGACATCCGCAGCGCGAGCGAGCGCGAGCCGTAGCTGGTGGTCACCGTCATGATCGAATCCGCGTCGTAAGCCCAGGCTTTGCGCCAGGCACTGTCAACGGATTCCCAGGAGCGACCGGCGATTTCGAAGATGTTGACGCCGAAGACAACTTCGCGTCGGTTGGTGCTGTACCCGCCGTAGGTCGCGCCGTTCTGGAACGCGGTCTGGTTCCAGATCGTCGTGACCGGCGCGTCGTAGAGTCCGCTCGGCGCGGTCCCGAGATCGACGCCTTCCCGGCCGCGGCCTTGTCCACTGATCGTCCACGTCGAACCATCGACGCCGGTGATCGTTATCAGCGCAGGACTAGTCCCCACTGGTTCACCTCAACTCTTTCCCTTGTGCTGCAATGAATGTGGTTGCGCCATCAGCTGACGTAGACGGCCGCGATGACGCCCGCGCCGACCGCGAGTCCGGTTCCGTTCTGGTGCATCTGCACGTCGATCACGTCATCGGCCTGGAGTACCGGCGCGACCGTGATCGGCACGGTCAACGGCATCTCGGCGGCCAAGTTGGTGCCGGCAGTGAGCGTGAGCGAGGCGAAGCTCTGCTGCACCACTCCCGCCCGCAAGTGCCGAACTGTGAAGGTGGCATTGTTGGTCACCGCGCCCGTCACAGTGACGAATCCGGCTGGTGCGACGAGAGTTACGTCGGTGACGGTGTCGCCGCTATAGAAGGCCGACCTGTACACCCCGGCGACGCCGATCACGTCGGCACCGCCGGCGGCCTGCGCGGGCAGGATTGCCGAATAGATCATGTGTTTTCCGTTCTCTGTTGTCGCGACATCGCTGCTACGCCCACGACGCGGCGACTTCGCGTTGTGCCGCGAGTGTTGTCGCGCGAACATGCGCGCTGTCGAGGTGATTGGTCGTGAGGTTGACCGTGGTCGAGTGATCGAAGTGATGCCGGTTGACCACGTGCGGCAGCGCCCGGGACGGGACCGCGAAGGCGCCTTGCCGTACCGCGATCACCTGCGCGTCCCGACCACTGATGGTGAGCGAGTCACTATTGATCGCTTCCAGCAAGGCGATATGCCGACTGGCAGACGCGGCATTCACCACGAACTCACCGTTGGACGCCATAATCGGCACCTGGTCATCGCGCGGACCACCCGGACCACGCACGACACCACCGGTGGCCATATGCGCCGCAGCCCATTCGACCATCGCGTCACCGATGAACCCGTATCCGATACTGCCCCCGCCGAGCCAGTCCGGCAGCGGAATATTGAGGCGCTCGAGCACCGACCCGATCGCGTTCACGACGACCGCGACATAGTGGATCACCGTCTTGAACACGCCTTCGACCCCCGAGCCCATGCCGCTGAACGAGTCCGAGATACCCTTCGTCACGTTGCTCAGCCCAGCGGTCGCCGAGGCGAAGACGTCCTGGAAGAATTTGCCCACCGGTTCGAGCGTGTTCTTACGCACGGCCTCGAAAACTTTCTCGATCGTGCCCCAATTACCGATGATCAGCGTCACCACGCCGATCAGCGCCGTAATCCCCAGCGCGATCATGCCCAACGGGGACTTCATCATCGAAGCGTTGATCTTGCCGTGGGCGCCGATCCACGACTTGGTGGCACCTTGCACATTCTTCTGCGCGGTCGACGAATTCTTCATCGCCTTGGTCAGATTCGTGAGCCCCTTAGGCGCCTTCGCCCATCCCCCAACCATTTTCGCGTGCGCGACGCCGTGGCCGGCCATCGCCTTGATGCTATCCCGCAGCGCCGTCGCCTTACCCTTCAGCGCCGTAATTTTTGCTTTTATCGCCTTGATCGCGGCGCCGGACTTACCGGCATTCGGTTTACCTTTGCCACCGGGTGGTTTCTGCTTTCCACCAGGGACGGGTTTGCCGGTGTCAACCTTCCCGCTGCGTCCGCCGCGCTTATCGGCCGTCTCGGGATCATATTTCTTATTTGTCTTCGGATCCGTTTTATCGTAGCTGTCGATAATCGACTGATACAGCTTGTCACCGGAGAGTCCGGCTTTTTGCCGGCGACGCACCATCCCGTCGAAGGTGGGACCATCCTTATTGCGGTATTTCCTCCAGTCTCTGAACTGAAGCCAGCGAACGCCCAGCCTGCTTTTCATCATATCGCGCGAGTCGAGGCGCGCTCTATGCCGAACATCTTGCAGTCTTCTGGCACGTTCCTCCAGCGAAACACCGGCATCCTCCCACGCTTTATCGAGCGGCGAAGCCTTCGCGAGCTCGGCGTTATACCACCGTCGAGCGCCCTCGAAACTCAATGAGCGATCGGCGGGGCGGTCAGCGCCGCTTCCCTCGTCCGAATCCATGGTTGTCACAACGACACTCCCTATGTGACCTCATCGCCGCGTTTCACATCCGACAACAACACGGACCGTCACAGGGCGTAGAAAAGCAGTCGGAGAGCGATCCGAAAGACCGCTCTCCGACTGCTAGAGGTGTGAGTTTAGTTAGATTTATGCGCAGTGGTCGCGAATGTACCGGGAAATCTCCTCGATATCACTCTTGGATCCAGCCACTCGACCCCCTTCGTCGGGCCACCAGCTGAATCTGAGTAGGCTCTTTCCGCGCTTCAAGTGGGTGCGGTTGTAATCGATACCCGCATCAGGTCCGTCGTATCCGTATACGACACGCCACCCGTTCTCGATGTAGGCATCGAGCACCTGGCTGTAGCACTTCGTCGGAATATACGACTCCGTGGGAAGTCGGCGAATTCGTTCCACGCCATCGAAACATGAAGCCTGCACCATGTTGTAGAGCGCCTTGAACTCCATATCAATCCTTAATTCCAGAGTCGTCGCGATCCTGAGCTCGCACCAAGGATATCAACGTCGAACCGCGGCGTAGGTCAATGCCTTTCGGGCTGCCAGCGCGGTGTCGTGGGTATGCGCGTGACCGGACGTCGGCGCGCTGATGTTGACCGAGAGGGAGCGGTCGAGGCGATCGCCGCTCGGCGTGATCGGGCTGACAATCGCCAGTTGAGGGCGGTCGGCGAGGGCCAGTGCCCGGGCTTGGGCGCCTGCGGTCGCCGGCAATGAGCGCGCGGTGGCCGCGTAGCCGGACCCGGTGGTCGACCTGGATTCGTTGTTGATCGCCTCGAGCACACTGCGGTGCTTGGCGGTGGCAGCCGCGTTGACGACGAACTCGCCGTTGGACATCAGCACCGGGACCGCGTCCTCGCGCGGTCCGCCCGGTCCACGGACCAGACCACCATCGCGCATCTTGGTCGACCATTCGATCAGGGTGTCGCCGATCTTGGCCAAGCCGAGACTGCTTCCGCCGACGACGGGAACCCAACTGGGAACGGTGAAGTCGAGCTTCTTCAGTACCTCGCCAACGGCTTTGAGTACGGTCGTGCACGCCCGTTTCAGGGCATCGAAGACCTTGCCGACGACTTCGCCGACAGATTTGAACGCTCCCGAGACCACCTGGACGGTCTTCTTGAACGCCGGGACAACCGTTTGGCTCCATACCTTCTCGAAGAAGTTGATGACCGGTTTGAGCGCCTTCTCGAAGGCCTTGACCAGTGCGTCCTTGAGCTTGTTCAGCCAGTTCATGATCTTGTCGATCCATGGCTTGAGGTCGTCGACGATCTTCATGATCATGCCGAGACCGCCCTCGCTCAGGGCCTTGTCCAGCTCGCCTTGCTGCTTCTCGTGCTCGCCGTGGTCCTTCGCGGCGTTCTTGTGATCGCCGCTCGAGTGCTTGACCGCGGCGGCGAAGGGCGACATGCCGGTCGCGGCTGCCTTCGCCGAGTCGACCAGCTTCTTCGTCGCTGTGGTGTGCGGGGCCTCGAGGGCATCGCTGGCCTTTTGCGCGGCGTCGAGTTCCTGCTGCGCGGTCGCTATCGCCTTGGCATCGTCACCCTGACCATTACCTTTATCCGCGGGGCCACCCTTGCCGAGCGGCTTCTTCGGGGCTTGCGGTTTGCCGGCTGCGGCCGGCTGTTTTCCGCCGGGCCGTTTGACCCCCGGTGCCGGACGCGCGGCGCGCGGTTTCCCACCCGGCTGAGCAGGTGTGGCCGTCGACTTGGCCGCGCCCCCGGGAGACTGCTGTTGACGCGCCCGCATACCCATCGGTGCCGCTGCGGCAAGCGCCGCGGCACCGGCGACGCCACCAGCCGCCGCCACACCCTCTTCGTCTTCGGCCGCGGCGTCGCCGTCGTCATCGAGTTCGTCATCCTCGGGATCGAGATCGTAGAGTTCTTCTTCGTCCGCGTCGAGGTCGTCTTCGGGCAGGGATCGGTCCATCGTCTACTCCTTGGTCATGCGTCGCCGTGGGCTACCGCCGTCCGGCCGCGTAGGTGATATCTCGCTGCGCGGCCACGGCTTTCGCGCGCAGGTAGGCGCCGTCGTGCTGGGTCGTCGTGAGGTTGATCGTGGTTGACCGATCGAATCGGTGTGTGGTCGCCACATCGGGTAGCGCCTGCGCCGGTTTGACACGCGAAAGGCCCAGCGAGGCAACAACTTGCGCATCCCGACCGCCGATATTGAGGGTGTCTTTGTTGATCGATTCCAACAGCGGCCCGTAGCGCGCCGTCGCCGCGGCGTTGACCACGAACTCGCCATTGGACGCCAGCACCGGCACCCGGTCCTCGCGCGGTCCACCTGGGCCACGCACCACGCCGCCATCGGCCATCCGTACCGACGCCGCCCACGACGTCATCGCCCCACCGAGCCCAGCCAGGCTGAGCGTCGCGCCACCGAGCCAACCGGGGAGGCTGAACTCGATCTTGGCGACC
>NZ_JBHWZY010000444.1:0-5682 GCF_042727815.1 Nocardia sp. NPDC060220 | reverse complement strand
GTTTCCCCGCGCAGATCTCTGGTGAGGCCGTTGCGGATGATCGCCGCCTCGAACTGCGCGCCTCGACCCTCGTCCGCGGCGGCAGTGCCGTCCGCGCGACGTTTGTAGGCGGGGGAGGCGATGACGAGGACGAAGTCCGCGTTGGTCAGTTGCTCGATGGCCCACAGCGACCAGTCGCGGCGCTCGTAGTCGTCCCAGGCGTCGAGCCGGACGTCGACGCCCGCCTCGCTGCGCAGGAATGTGCTGAACTCGCGCACCAGTTCCTTGTGCTGGGGTGAGTCGTGCGAATAGGAGACGAACACCCGGGGAGCCACGTTGTCGGAAGCCGCCGGGGTGGTCGCGTCCTGCTCGGTACTCACTGGAGCGCGGTGGGCTGCTCAGCAGCCCGTGCCGGTGCCATCGTTGTCCTGTTCTTCATTTCTTCCCTTCTGATAGACGTCCCGAATACGTTCTGCCCGAGCGGAATACGATTCACAGACACCACGATCTCCACCCGTCCGAAACCGGTGACGGCCCAGAATGGTAGGCGACCGGGACCGTGTTCCGGGCCGCATCGCGACAGGAATTCACCACACCGGATCCGGCGCGGCGTGTAGCGCCCGCGCCAACCGGGATTCCGCCGGAACGGTCAGGTCCCAGGTGAGGGGCAGCGGGAGTATGCGGTGGTGTCGGTGGTCGATACCGAAGCGATCCAGCAATGTCGATCTACCGCTGTCGAATTCGTCGGTGCGCTCGGCTAGCACAATCGGCGCCTGTGTCGGATACAGCAGCGGGAACAGCAGCGTCAACTCCAGTCCCGCCGTGCGCATCACCACCGTGACATGGACGACTCCCTCGACATCGGCAGTTCTCGGTGTGGAGGCCGAGGTGCCGAGTGTGGTCGCGAGACTGGTGCAGTCGCGACCGACCGGCAGGATCTGAACTCGGGCGGGACGGACCTCGACCGTCCCCAGCGGGGTCGGCACCGAGACGAAGACCGACAGGAGGCCGTGGGGCAGCAGCACCTGGTGGTCTCTCGTGCGCTGATTCTGGTGCGTGACAATGGGAGTGACGTACCTTCCGAGCCAGGGGGTCAGGCGGAGGCAATCGGTGAAGGCTGCCAGGTCGTCGACCGAGGGATGCTCCGCGCCTTTGGCGTGCGAGTGCACGATTCCCTTGAGTTCGAGGTCGGGCTCGGTTTCTTCTATTCGGGTGAGTGCCCGCCGGAACGCGGGCGAGATGCGGAAGGTCGTCGCGGTCGAGATCGCGTCCGGGTCCGGAAGGAACGCCGTGATCAGGGGCAGCCCCAACGGGCCGAGCAGTCCGCCTCCCCGTTCCGGCGGGTGGGCGGCGACGTGCCGGTCGATCGAGGTGAGGACGGAGTCGACGAGCGAGACGTGGCGAAACACCCCGCTCACGCGCCCCGGTGGACATCGCGCCGGGACCTGTTGCGGTCCACGGGTAGTCGATGTCGCGCCATCGCGGTCGCCGCGTCGAACGTCTCGGTGGTGACCTGCGAGAACTGGCGGTCGAGGAGTTCTTCTGTTCTGTCCACCAGCAGAATTCGCCCGTCGGTGTCCAGCACCAGACCGTACGGATGGGACGGAGCGGCACTCGCCCCCGCCGTGGTGTCGTCGAAGGGGTTATGTTCCAGGGATTTCGGTCGACTCATCGCATCGGACACGGTCGTCTCCTTCGGTAGACTGAGCCGTCATGCCAGCACGATCGAGGTGCGAGGCGCCTGGGGTTCTGGAAAGCTCTCGAAAACCCTGAGCGGTGCTGTGCGGTCCGAGCAGGAGGCTGACGATGGGCGGCAGGGAGAGAACGCCGGAGATGGAACGATTCGCCGGTGAGCTGAAAGCCGCCGCACTGCGAGCCGAGAAGACGCACGGTCGAGTGGAATGCTCGCGAATAGCCAAGCAGCTCAACGTTTCTACGAGCAGTGTGTACGCCTACCTGAAGGGAAACACGCTGCCGAGCACTGGGCGTCTCGACATACTGCTGGCGGCGCTGCACATCTCGGGGGCCGATGCCAAGCGGCTGACCGATCTGCGCGACACGCTCGAGATCGAGCGGCGCGGCGAGTCCGGCGATATCACGAGAACCGCCGATGACGGTCGCGAGCCCGAGCCCGAGCCCGAGCCCGAGCCCGAGCCCGAGCCCTCGGCACGGGTAGTGAACCAGCACACCCACCTGCCACGCGACATCGCGGTTCTGCACGGTCGCGAACGCGAACTCGACCAGGTGATCGCGATAGCGGGTGCCGGTAGCGCGGTCTGTGTGCTGTCGGGTCTCGCAGGTGTGGGCAAGACCGCCCTCGCGGTTCGCGCAGCCCGACGTTTGCTGCCCCGATTCCCCGACGGCTGCCTGTTTCTCGACCTGCACGGTTACGCCGCAGGGCCGGTCGTGGCAGCGGAAGTGGCCGCGGGAGCGCTGCTGCGCCAGCTGGGTCTCGCTCCTGAATCGGTTCCCGCTCAACCGGATTCGCGGATCTCGCTGCTGCGGGAGATGCTCGCCGCGGGGCAGTATCTCGTCCTGCTCGACAATGTCTTGGACGCGGCCCATGTAGCGCCGCTGCTGCCGGGAGCGGGCGCCTCCGCGATCCTGGTCACCAGCCGCGGCACGCTCAACGGACTCGACGAGGTGGACCGAGTGCCGATCGGACGGCTGGCGGACGCGGATTCGGTAGCGCTGCTCGATCGCCTCACGGGCGGGCTGCCCGCTGAGCGCACACCGACTCCTCAGCAGAGCGCCGCGATCGCACGGCAGTGCCACGGCCTGCCGGTGGCTGTGCGGATCGCCGCGGCGATCTTGCGCAGCGAGATGTGGCCGACATCCGCGGAAGGGGGCGCCGAGCCCCGGGTCGAACTGGAGATGCTGCACGACGGCGATCGCGATGTCGAGACTTTGTTCGAGTACTCCGTGGCTCGCCTGCCAGCGGATTCGGCGCGCGCGTTCACGGTGCTCGGCCTGCACCCGGGAACGAGTTTCGATCTCGGGAGCGGCGCGGCGCTGATGGGCGTCGAGCCCTCGGCGATGTGGCGGCACCTGCGCCTGCTGGTCGAGGTGAGTCTGCTCGAACCCGACGCGCGCGGGCGATACCGATTCCACGATCTGTTGCGCGACTTCGCGCGTCGTCGCGCCGCCACGTACTTCGACGATGTCACCACGCGGGCAGCCGTCACCCGCCTCGTCGACCGGTACACCGTGTTCGCCGATGGCATGGACCGGATCCTGACCCCGTCTCGGCACCGCGCGCAGATGGCGCCCAGCTCGCCCTGCGTCGACGCGCCGGTGTCGACCTACCCCGAGGCCATGCAGGCGATGACCGCCGAACGCGACAACGTGGCTGCCGTGGCACGTGCCGCGACCCGGTACGGGCTCGACGAGCAGTGCTGGCAGCTCGCCTTCGCGGTGCGTGGGTTCGCGTTCATCACCAAGGACATCGAGTTGTGGACCGAGACCCATCGGCTGGCCGTAGCCGCTGCGGTCCGGGCCGGCAATCACTACGCGGAAGCTGTGACCTGCAACAATCTCGGTCTCGCCGCGATGACCGCCGGTGACGACGTGGCCGCTGCGGCGCTGTACGAGCGAGCCCGGCTGCTGTTCGTGCGTCTCGGTGATCGGCACGGCGAACACACCGCTGTGGCCCACCAGGCATGGGTGCACGTGCGCAGGCGGGATTTCGCGGAGGCGCTGGAGCTCAGCCTCCGCGCACTCGCGTTCGTCGACGTGCACGGCACTCCGCGCAACAGGGCCATCCTGTTGCGTGATACCGCCCTCATAGAGGTGAACCTCGGCCGATTTCTCGACGCCGTGCCGAGGCTGCTGAACGCGTCGGAGATGTTCCGGACGTTCAACCTGTTCGTCGACGAGGCCATGACCTCGAATGTGCTCGGCGACGCCTATCTGGCGCTGGACGATCTCGCGGACGCGTGGGAGGCCTTCGACCGCGCTGTCGCGCTCGGGCGCATGGCGGGCAGTGCCGTCGAGCAGGCTCGTGGCCACGACGGGCTCGGGAAGGTCGCGGTCGCCCGGGGTGAACCGGCGGTTGCGCGACAACACTGGCGCATCGCGATCGATCTGTGCACCCAGGTTCGTGACACTGCTCGGGTCGCGGAGATCGCGGCCCGAGCCGAGAAGCTCGAGTCTCGTTCAGTGGGGACGACGACCCCTGTCGAAAGTCGGCTGGAAAACTCTGTAATCGCCTGAACAGCAGCACTATCCCGCTTCGGCCTCGTCGTCACTACGGTGAAATCCGTGAACATGGTCGCCACTCTCATCACGGCCGTGACGACCGTCGCGGTCGCCGGACTCGCCTACCTGCTCAACCAGCGCGGCCAGCTCGCGCAGGAACGCCGACAGGCGCGATTGCTCAGGATCAGCAGGCAGATTCGTGAGCTGTACGGTCCGCTGCACGTCATGGTCGACATCAACGAGCGCATCTGGGAGAAGCTGCGTGAATCGCAGTTGCCCGCCGCGTCCCATCGCCGTCCCGACCTCGCCACCGACAACTGGCGTCGGTGGCGCGACCACGCGTTGATGCCGGTGAACCGGGCAATGCGTGATCTGATCATCGAACACGCCGATCTCGTACCGGATTACCAAGTTCCGGAACCGCTGCTGACGTTCTGTTCGCATGTCGCGTCCGTCGAAGTGCAACTGGCCGCCGAATCCGACGGCGTGCACGTTCGG
The DNA here is from genome assembly GCF_042727815.1 of Nocardia sp. NPDC060220. Lineage (NCBI taxonomy): Bacteria > Bacillati > Actinomycetota > Actinomycetes > Mycobacteriales > Nocardiaceae > Nocardia > Nocardia sp. NPDC060220. The sequence continues at coordinate 1,008 of NZ_JBHWZY010000444.1, read as the reverse complement.
TCCCTGGTACCGCACCCGGGTGCGACCTACGTGCGCTATGTGCGCGACACCTACGGACAACTCAAAACCGAACAACAGAAGCTGGTTCGCGCGGTGGATTGACCCGACCGACCGGAATTCAATTCCGAACGGTATCGATTCGGGCGGTCCAATTTCGCCGATCAGGTTGCGGCAGAACAAATAGTGACGTATTTATCTACCCGGTGAGTGTGCTGTCGGCAACGCTGCCGCGAACAGCGCCACCACTGTCATGAATCTGGACTGGAGCATGTCGTGAGTTTCATCAAAGCGAGGCGATCGCGATGGCTGGCCGCCACGACGGTGTCGGCCTTGGCCGTCGCAGCTCTCGCGAATGCCGAAGGCGCGTTGTCGTTTCTGGAGCGACTCACCTCGGCGACCTCGGCATCGCCGGACCCGACGTCGACGGACGAGCACGCGCTGCCCACCGCCGCGCCGACGCTCACCACGTCCGTCACTTCCACGTCGAAACTCGTGTCCCCGACGGTTGCGCCCTCCGCCGGGTGGTACGAGCTGACCTCGTACCGATCCGTTACCTGGAACAACGGATTCGACCCGGTCGATCCGGTTCGGATCGGTTCGGCGAGCTTCCCGAGCAGCATTGTCGGGTACTACCCGTCCACGACGTCGGACCCGATGAACCGCGCGATATGGACGGTGGGCGGCAAGTGTGATCGCTTCTCGGTCTGGATCGGCAAGGACGCCGATTCCGCGTCGTCCGACGGTGTGGGCCGTTTCGTTGTGCAGACCGATGATCGAGAGGCCTTCGCGGGCGAGATGTCGATGGCGGACGCCGCCCGCGAGGTCGACCTCGACATCTCCGGTGTCGTCCGGCTGACGTTGCTCGACACGAGGCGATCCCAGGATGCCAAGAATGCGTGGGGAAAGCCCCGGGTGCACTGCACTGAGCCACCCGGTCGCAAGCGCTGAGCAGGCGTCGGCGGGGTAATTCGTTTCGTCAAAGTTACTACTTCAGCAAACTATCGGCTG
>NZ_JBHWZY010000443.1:0-5685 GCF_042727815.1 Nocardia sp. NPDC060220 | reverse complement strand
AATCCCCACTTGTAGAGATCCATATTCGCGTGCAAACACCCCGGCTGCTCTCGCTGCACCTGGTCCGCGCGGGTGAGCGGTTCGGCATTGCGCCCCACCGCCTCCGGCGTGAAGAACCGGAACGCGTCGAAGTGCGTGCACCGCAACGACATCGACTCCACCACCGCGTCCGTCCCCGCGTGTCCCAGACGCAGCGGAACCTGCTGATGCCGCACGTCGTCGGTGCGATAGACCATCGCCCATTCGTGCAGCCCGAAACACGACAACTGCGCCGGACGGCGCGCGGTAGCGGTGAGCAGGCCGGACACGAACCCGATCGTGTCGCGCCGCTTGGCGAGGTAGGCCGGGTCGGCCGTGAACACTCCGTGCTCATCCGGATGCTCGGCATACCCCCGCGCACCCTTGTAGTCGCCCGCCTCACGCAGCCCGATCCCGAACCCCGGATGCCACCGACGCAGCTGTGAAGGCTTATGGCCGTAGTAGGTGAAAAGGAAATCGATGACCGGATGGGTGGTCCCCGCCGCCCGCCGCTCCAGATACGGCCCGACCAACCGATCGAGCCGGTCACGATGTGCGCGCGCGGCGGCCCGCCACTCGACCGCCGGTAATACCCGCAAGTCGAGAGCGTGGTCGAGGTCGCCGTTCGTGCTCACCTGGACATTCTCCCGCACCGGCTTTCCCCGGCGAATTCGCCCTGAATCGGGTCTCGGGGCGCGACCCCAGCCGGACTACGCATCTCCTGGGTTGCTCGAACGATCCGGGGACTTCCGCATCCGACGAGATCTTTGGTGCCGACGCGCCTATTTGTCGCGCCGGATGACGGCGCGGCAGCGCCGTTCCAGGAGCAGGACGGCCAGGCCGAAGGAGCGGAAGGCCGGATTGGTGGTCTGGCGGTGATAGTAGCGGTAGTAGATCTGCTGGCAGATCACCGCCAGACGGAACAGGCCGAAGACTTCGTAGAAGGCCCACTCGCGGTCGGTGAGACCGATTCCGGTACGGCGACAATAGTATTCGACCACTTCGTCTCGGGTCAGCATGCCCCGAACGTGGGTGGGCTGGCGCCGGAAGAACTTGAAGGCGAGGTTGTCGTCGGCCTGGACCCAATAGGCCATGGCGCCGCCGAGGTCCATCAGCGGGTCGCCGATGGTGGCCATCTCCCAGTCGAGCAACCCGATCGGACGGGTGGGATCGGCGGGATCGAGCACGATGTTGTCGAAGCGGAAGTCGTTGTGGATCAGCACCGATGCGCGATCGGGCGGCTGGTTGGCGGCCAGCCACGCGATCACGGACTCGAACGAGCCGACAGTGCGGGTGCGGGCGCGGCGATAGCGGTCGGACCAGCCCGACACCTGCCGGGTGATGTAGCCGGGGCCCTTGGACATCCAGTTCAGCCCTGCGGCGGTGGCGTCGATGGTGTGCAGGTCGACCAGGACGTCGAGCACATTGGTGCACAGCGAGCGCACCCGCGATGCCGTCCAGGAGGGGTCGGGCGGGAGTTCCTTCCTGGGGATGAGACCGTCGAGACGTTCCATGAGGTAGAACGGCGAGCCGAGCACAGTGTCGTCCTCGCACAACGCCACTGTCGGCGGCGCGTAGTCGAACACCGGGCCGAGGGCGGTTTGCACGCGGTACTCGCGAGCCATGTCGTGTGCGCCCTCGGCGCGGTGTCCGCCGGGCGGCCTGCGCAGGATCAGATCACGCTCGGGGTACTGCACGAGGTAGGTGAGATTGGAAGCGCCGCCGCAGAATTGGCGCACCTGTGCGATGCCGGTCAGTGATTCGCCTGTTTCGGCGCGTAGCCAATCCGTCAGGGCGGCGACATCGAAGGCGTCCTCGGTGCGGACGGCACGGGCATCGGCGGGGGAGGAGGACTCGGTCACGTCAGCCGCCGCAGCAGGGACACGGGGAGCAGCTTCACCACGACCGACAGCGGAACCCATGGCCAGGCCGGGACGTAGGCGACGGGTTTGCGTGCTTGGATCGCGCGGACCATCGCGGCGACGCCGGGCTCGGTGTCGACCAGGAAGGTGGTGCGACCTTCCTTGCCGTCGGTCATCTCCGACCGGATGTAGCCGGGGCAGATCAGGGAGATATCAACGCCGGGAATGCGTTCCGAGCGCAAGCCTTCGGCGAGCGCGGCGACCCCCGCCTTGCTCGCGGCATAGGTGGTCATCGACCGGCGCATGCCGCGCAGTGCGGAGAACGAGGAGATGAGGACCAGGTGGCCACGGCCCTGCGCACGGAACACCGCCAGCGCGTGTTCGCTCTGCGAGAGCGCGCCGACGAAATTGGTGAGGGCGGTGCGCCGGTTGGCCGCGTGCCCACCGGTGCCCAATGCGGCCCCGTGGCCGAGGCCCGCGTTGACCACGACCCGGTCGAAGCCGCCGAATTCGGCCCGGAACTTCTCGAACACGGTCTGCACGGCGGCATCGTCGGTGACGTCGAGCGCGGCGGTACGCACGACGATGCCGGGGTGGGCGGCGAGGAGTTCGTCGCGCAGCGTGTCGAGGCGGTCGGCCCGGCGGGCGCAGAGCCCGAGATCGTAACCGCGCTCGGCGAATTGGCGGGCCATCTCGGCGCCGAGGCCGGAGCTGGCGCCGGTGATGACGATGGTGCCGGTGCTCATCGGGAGGTCTCCTTCTTGTCGGCGGTCGCGATGCGACGGCCCATGGCGGTCAGTTGCCGGTCGTAGAGCGGGCGCAGCAGTCGTTTCGTCCAGAAGGCCACGCGCCCGGATCGGTCGGTGAGGACGAGGAAGCGGCGCGCGTCGATACCGGCCAGCGCGGCTTCGGCGATGTCGTCGGCGTCGGCCTCGGCGCCGTCGATCAGGCGACGGGCGACCTCGGTCATCAGGGGATCGGCGTTGCCGAGCGAAGACGCCAGATCGGTGCGGAAGAACGACGGGCACACCACCGAGACGTCGATGCCGTGCGGCGCGAGTTCGTAGCGCAGGCTCTCGCTGAGTGCGACGACGGCCGCTTTGGCGGCGGTGTAGGGCGCCATGGCCGGTGGGTGTACGAGTCCCGCCATCGAGGCGATATTGACCAGGTGACCGCCGCCCTGCGCTTCGAACATCGGGGTGAAGGTCCGGCACCCGGTCGCCACGCCGAGGACATTGACGGTCATGACCCGGGCCCATTCCTCGGCGGGCACCCGGTCGATGCGCCCGCCCGCGGCGATACCCGCGTTGTTGACCAGGATGTCGAGGCCGCCCATGGTGGCCTGCACGGTGTCGCGGGCCCGGTCCCAGTCCTGCTCGGACGTGATGTCCGCGCGCAGATACGAGGCACCCGGCGGGACCACGGCGTCGTCGGCGAGATCGGTGACCACGATGCGGTCACCGCGGGCGGCGAAGCGCCGCGCCAGCGCGGCTCCGAGACCGGAGGCGCCACCGGTGATGAGCACTCTGGACATGGTTACCGCCCCTGCCCGTACTCGGCGAGCTCGAGCCGTCCGACCATGTCCAGATGCACCTCGTCGGGACCGTCGGCCAGGCGGATCGCCCGGGCGGTCGTCCAGGCCGCCGACAGCGGCACATCGTCGGAAAGTCCCGCACCACCATGGATCTGCATGGCGAAGTCGATGACGTCCTGCGCCATCGACGGCACGTGCGCCTTGATCTGGCTGATCTCGCTGAGCGCGCCGAACGCACCGACGGTATCGAGTTTCCATGCCGCGTGCAGGACGAGCAGGCGCGCGGCATCGATCGCGATCCGTGCCCGGGCGATGCGTTCCCGGTTGCCGCCGAGCCGGGCCAGTGGCTTGCCGAACGCGGTCCGCGTCGTCGCGCGTTCGCAGGCCGCGGCGAGCGCGGCCTCGGCCAGGCCGATCAGCCGCATGCAGTGATGGACGCGGCCGGGACCCAAACGGCCCTGGGCGATCTCGAATGCTCGGCCGGGACCGAGGACGATGTTCGCGGCGGGCACACGCACGTCGGTGAACGACACCTCACCGTGCCCGAACGGCTCGTCGTAGCGGCCCATCGCGGGCAGCATTCGTTCGATCTTCACCCCCGGAGTGCCGACAGGGACGAGCACCATCGTGTGCCGACGGTGTTTCTCGGCCTCGGGATAGGTCAGGCCCATGAAGAGGACGACCGCGCAGTCACGATGGCCGATACCGGTGGTCCACCATTTGCGGCCGTTCACGACGACGTCGTCGCCGTCGAGGACGGCGGTGGCCGCCATCGTGGTGGCGTCCGAGGAGGCGACGCCGGGTTCGGTCATCCCGAAGGCAGACCGAATGCTGCCGTCGAGCAGCGGTTCGAGCCACCGCTCCCGCTGCGCGGCGTCGCCGTAGTGGAGCAGCACCTCCATGTTCCCGGAATCCGGTGCGTTGCAGTTGAAGACGTGCGGCGCCAGGAACGAGCGCCCGGTCTCCTCGGCGATCGGCGCGTAGTCGACATTGGTGAGGCCGGTGCCGCCGTCGGTCCCGAAGCGCGCGGCGTACCGGCCGGCATGGGCGGCGGGCAGGAACAGATTCCACAGGCCTGCCGCGCGGGCCTTGGCGCGCAGCTCGCCGAGCACGGGCAGGGGATCCCACGGGTCGGCGCCGGTCTCGCGCAGCGCGGCCACGCTGCGGTGATAGTCCGCCTCGATCGGGGCGATCTCCTCGGCGATGAAGCCGTGTACTCGGCCGACCAGGTCGGTGGCGCGGGTACTGGGAGCGAAGTCCATGTCTCTGCTTTCGGTGAAAGGGGAACGGCGGCGGGGGATCCCGCTGGAATTCAGGAGGGTAGGTGGGTGAGACCGAGGGCGGATTCGTCCAAGCTGCCCAGCACGAGCGTGCCGTTCGCCTCGGCCACGCCGGTGACCATCGCGTAGTCCGCGCCGTCGCGCTGCAGGTCGTGGACGATGGTCCCGGCGTGATCGACCGCGATCACCCAGGCAGTACGGGCGGGGCGGGGCATGAGCCGATCGGGTACCCGCCACAACAGTTTTCGCGCGATCGCCGGTGCGGGCAGCAGGCGATCGAGCAGGGGATTGCGCGGTGCGGCCAGCGTGACCCAGATCAGTCCGTCGGAGCCGAGGGCGATGTTGTCGGGGAAGCCGGGCAGGTTCTCGATCAGCACCTCGCGAGTACCGGCTTTCGGGCCGCGCACCCAGTAGCGGTTGAGCCGGTAGGCCGCCGTCTCGGCGACGATCAGCGATGCCCGATCGGGTGCGAAGGCGATGCCGTTGGCGTACTGGAGGTTGTCCAGCAGGGTCGCGGTCGTCCCGTCGGGGGAATGCTGGAACAGGCGGCCGGTTCCGGAATGCTCGAGCAGGTCGCCCATCCACAGCTCCAGCGGCCAACGGCGCGAAGACGCGGTGAAATAGACGGTGCCGTCGCGCGGATCCCCGACGACATTGCTGGCCATGTTCAGCGGGCCGTCGTCGACAGCACCCACCAGGACCTCGATCTCGGTACCGGTCCAGCGCAGCAGGCCGCGGTGCGCGTCGCAGATGAGCAGGGACCCATCGCCGACCGCGCAGAGCCCCAGCGGGCGGCCACCGGTGTTCGCGACCACCTCGACGCCCTCGGTGGCGATGTCGACCCGCAGGATCCGGCCGTCGGCGATGCCGGTGTAGACGAGGCCGTCAGCGCCGAGAACCACGTCCTCGGGGCCGGCGCCGGGGAGCTCGATCCGCCGGACCGGGGGCATCGGTGGCGTACTTCGGCGCTGCCCGGCGCGGGGAGTCACCG
>NZ_JBHWZY010000442.1:4628-5700 GCF_042727815.1 Nocardia sp. NPDC060220 | reverse complement strand
GTCCCCGAATGGCAGGCAACCCTCGACGCAGTGCAACAACTTGCGAGCATCGGCGTCGACGCCCCCGTCGCGTACTGCGGCACCGCGCTGGGTACCGCCATCGGTGTCGCGCTGACCGCGGCGGACCCCCGGATCTCCGCCGCCGTCTTCGGCCTGCTCGGTCACCGATCCCTGATCGAGGCGGCCGCCTCGATCACCGTCCCCGTCGAGTTCCTGCTCCAGTGGAACGACGAATACGTCGACCGTGACAGCGCGCTCGCCTTGTTCGACGCGTTCGGCTCGGCGGAGAAGACCTTGCACGCCAACCCCGGTGGGCACGGCCAGGTCCCGGCGTTCCAGCTGAACACCACCACCGAATTCCTGACCCGGCACCTGGCCCGAACAGCCTGACACCGGCGTGTCCGGGTCCGGCACGATCAGACCCGGACACGCCGAGTGACCCATATCACTCTTGCGGTTGACCTTGGGTCAACGTGGACGCTCATCTCATGACTTCGAACGCGAACACCACAGCGAGCACAACCACTGCCGCACAGCACTATCCAACCCTGCAGCAGACCATCGAGGAGATCGTCGCCACCGGATTCGTCGGCCTGCACGTGCGAGTCGACGACGAGCAGGGCGTGTGGGTCGGCAGCGCCGGGCGCAGCGAGCTGGGCCAGAGCGCACCACCGCCGATCAACGGGCGCGTCCGGATCGGCAGCAATACCAAGACTTTCGTCGCGACCGTGGTCCTGCAACTGGTAGCCGAGGGCACGATCGCCCTCGACGCTCCCGCCGTCGACTACCTGCCCCGGTTCGAGTTGGATCCGCGCGTCACCGTCCGCATGCTGTTGCAGCACACCAGCGGGATCTTCAACTTCACCGGCGAGTTCTACGAAGACGGGACGAGCGCGCCGGGAGTCGTCGCTTGGGGTGGCAAAGACTGGGTGGACAACCGTTTCCAGACCCACCACACCGACGAGCTGGTGCGGCGGGCATTGGCAAAGCCCGCGCGGTTCGAACCGGGCACGGACTGGAGCTACGCCAACACCAATTACGCGCTCGCCAAGCTGTTGATCGAAGCGGTCAC
>NZ_JBHWZY010000442.1:0-4618 GCF_042727815.1 Nocardia sp. NPDC060220 | reverse complement strand
CGGTCACTCGCTGGCCGAGGAGATGCAGCGACTGATCCTGGGCCCGCTCGGGCTCTGCGACACCGTCGTGCCGGAGACCTCGACCGAGATCGGCGGACCGCACGCCCACGCCTACTACCGCTATGACGACGCCGGGGTGGAGCAGACGATCGACGTCACCTCCCAGAACCCGTCCTGGATTTCCAGCGGCGGCGACATGATCTCGACCAGCAAGGACCTGCACACCTTCCTCTCCGCACTGCTGCACGGCACGCTGCTGCCCGCCCCGCTGCTGGCCGAGATGCTCACCCCCGAAGCCAAGGTCGGCTACGGCCTTGGGGTGTTCGTCCAGCAGACCGAGACCGGCACCGTCATCACCCACAACGGCGGCCACGGTGGCCATGCGGCGCTGATGTACAGCACGCTCGACGGCACCAAGACCATGACCGCCGCACTCAACTACATCGACGACGCCGACCTGTCGATGTCGGCGACGTTCCAGGCCGCGACGCAGCGACTGCTCGACGAAGTGTTCGGTGCCGCTACGGCCTGAACGCACCTTCCGGGGTCGCGCCCAGCTGCTCTCGGCCCCGGATGCTTGACCTCGACGCACCATCAAGGTCAACTTTCTGAGTAGGACTACCTCGAACAAGGCGGACTGAGCAGATGATGAACGGCGTCACGATCGGCCAGGCCGCGGTTTTCGCCGGTGTCACGATCAAGACCGTGCGGCACTACGAGAAGAACGGTCTGCTCGACGAACCGGCCCGCGACAGCTCCGGCTACCGGCGCTACGGTTCGGCCGAACTTTTGCGGTTGGTGCAGGTCAGAACCCTCGCCGCCGCCGGAGTTCCACTGGCCGAGATCGGATCGCTGCTCGACGCCGACGCCGACGCCGACGCGTTCGCCACCGAGCTCGCCGACGTCGAACGGCGTCTCACCGAGCGGATCGAGGAACTGATCGTGCGCCGAGACACGCTGCACCGGCTGGCCGACGGCGACCGCACGCTGCTGCCCGACCGCGCGGTGGAGCTGCTCGCGCGCCTACCCGGCCTCGGCTTTCCCCCGGCGGAGGTGGCAGCGGCCAGGGAAGGGTGGGTGCTGGCCAGAGCGCTCGTCCCGGAGGGCTTCGACGATTACCTCACCAATGTCGAGAACGCCCTCGAAGACACCGAGTTCCTCGCCCTGAGCAGGCGCGCCTCGGAATCGGCCAGCTGGGTACCGGACGACCCGCGCGTCGAGGAAGTGGCTACCGCGCTGGCCGAGCACTATCTCGCCCACCCCGACCAGCTGAAGATCGTGACGGGCCTGCAAGCCCGCACAGACGCCGCGACACGCTACAAATTGATCCGCCACCACGGCGAAGAGCAGGAATCGGCCCCGGCCCGGCTCTCGGCCCTTGTCGAGGCGAAGCTGCGGGCCGCCGGCGTCTACATCCCCGGATCTCGCTGACCCGCACGCTCAGATCTGCCGCACCCACGCGACGAAGAACAACCCGCCCGCCGCCACGAGAACCAGGGCGACCGGAATCGCCCACCACGACCGGTCACCGCCGAGCACAGTCCGCGTCACCCGCAGCTGTAACCGGCCGCACAGGGCGATCACCGCGACGAATGCCGGCGCGATCAACGCACCCGACACCGCGTGCACCAGCCACGCGCCCGCCAGCGTCGGCCCGCCCCACGAGGTCTGGTAACTGTCGGCGGCGACCAACGGATAGGCGAACCCACGCACCAGAACCAGCACGCTGAGCATCGCGAGGAACCAGCCGAGCAGCCCGACACCACCGGAGAGCACCGATTGGATCAGGCAGCGTCGCAGGGAAATATCGTGGGCGCCGACAGGTTCGCGCAAGAGCAGTCGCGGCACCCGCAGCCGGGTCCGCACCCGGGTGAAGGCCAGTGGCAGTGCCAGCAGTTCGTAGAACGCCGACCGTGCCACCGTGCCGATCACCGCAGCGACCCGGCCGCCGCGAGGTCGTCGAACAACAACTGGTCGACCGGGGGAACCAGATCGCGGTCACCGAATCCGAACCAGGCCAGCGCCTCGATCTCGCTGCTTGCCGTGAGCACCCCGCGATAGTCGGCGGTGTAGCACGCCATCCGGACGACGGTGTCGTGCCCGTCGGCGATCGCGGCCTCATAGGTGCCGACGTGGGTGGCGCTGTCGGGCGTGAGCTCGACGGTCAGTTCTTCGGCGACCTCGCGGACCAAAGTCTGCAGGTCGGTCTCGACGCCTTCCCGTTTGCCGCCGGGGATGAAGAACACGTCCTTGCCGCGCGGGCGGGCACACAGGATGCGACCGTTCTCGATCAGCACCCAGGCCACCGTATCGATGAGCTGCTCTCTCGCAGGTTCCATCACGGCCCGCAGCTTAATCGGCGCGGGCGCGACGGTGTTGCCCAGTCCCTGGCGCCCGGCCGCCGGCGAGGCGGTGCTACCTCTGGCGCACCCGGCGGTCAGTGGCCGGGCAGCACGCACACGGTGTCCAGCCCGAGCACCCGGTTGAGGCGGCCGAACGCCAGCCAGGAACCGATGCTCATGCTCAGCTCCACCACCTCGGCCTGGGAGTACTCGGCGAACATCCTGGCCCAGAATTCGTCGTCGAGGCCGTGGTGGTCGGTGGCGTAGCGCTCGGCGTATTCGGCGGCGAGGCGGGTCCGTTCGTCGAACCGGTCGGTGTCACGCCAGTGGGTGACGGCATCGGGGAATTCCGCTTCGACCTTCTGTCCGTCGCGTTCGGTGCGCCAGTCCTGACAGAACAGGCAGCCGTTGATCTGGGCGATCCGCAACCGGGCCGCTTCGAATTCACGCAGGCCGAGGGTGGAGTGCTCGTAGACCGACAGCGAGAATGCCGCTGCGGCGACGCCGATGCCGGGCACCATCTCGCCCCATACGTAGCCGATGGGATCTTTGCCCTCGGGAATGTCGATGATCATCGTGGTGTCCTTCCGAGTTTGCCGACCGCGGCGCGCAGCGGCACATCGAGTGCGTCATAGAGACCGGGCGGCGCCTCGACCAGCCAGTCGATGGCATTGACCAAACGTCCCACCGCCGTGGCGTTTCCGCCCGCCGCGCGATTGCCGCCTTCATCGGTCGCTTCGACGCTGACCTCGATGCGTGGCGAACCCTCGATGATCACCCGGTGGGCACCGTCACCGTCGGGTGGTGTCGGCCAGTCCGGTGCGCAGCGGGGATGGATGCGGGTGACGTGCTCGATCACGATGCGCGCCTGCCCGTCGACGATGCCTTGCACCTCGAACCGCACCGCCCCCTGCGTGCCCGCGTCGAACGCCCCCATCTGGGTGGTCTGCACTGTCGCGTCGAGGGCGCGCCGGTCGACGGTTTCGCGGATCTCGTCGAGTTCGACACCCAATGCTCTGGCCATCAGCCGGATCTGGCCGCCCCACACCATCGTCGGCACGCTCGCCATCAGCATCGGCGGCTGGTAGTCCATCGGCTGTCCCATTCCGACGAGGTAGCGCACCGAGTCGGGTTGGTCGTAGGTGGAGTAGTCGAAGATCTCCTGGCAGCGCACCACGTCGATGGTGGCGGCGAGCCCGCTGATCAACAGCGGCAGCACATCGTTGCCCCAGCCGGGATCCACCCCGGAGACGAACAGCGAACCACCGCCCGCGGCAATGGCTTCCAGCACCGGCTCGCGCATTTCGGCCGGTGCGTTGCGCGGATCGTAGAGGGCGTAGAGGGCCGGGGTGACCACGACGGCGCCGGCCCGGATCGCCCGCACGATGTCGGCGAGCGCGTCGTCGGGCCGGATGTCTCCGGACGCCGCGTACACCACCGCCTGGGGTCCGGTGGCGAGTAGCGCGTCGATGTCGTCGACGGCGGCCACCCCCAATTCGGTGTCGAGGCCTGCGAGCGTGCCCGCGTCTCGGCCGACTTTGTCGGGGTTGTGCACGAGCACCCCGGTGAGAACCAGCGCCGGATGGGCAGCCACGGCACGGATGGCCGCGCGGCCGACGTTTCCGGTGCCCCAGACGATCGTGGGGATCATCGAGCCACCGTAGCAAGCGCTTGGTTCGTCGTCTGGCGTATCCGAAATCTCAGCTCGCGCGGACGCCCAGCCCTGGTGTGCCGGTAGCCGCTGCCAGCCGGTTCACCGCTGCGGTCAGGTCGCGCTTCGCCACCTTGCGCGCGTCGAACTTCGACACCACGACCTCATCGTCGATCTGTTCCCAGGTGCCCACGATGCGACCGTCGACCAGCACCAGCGGCGAGATCCAGCCCGCCGTCCTGCTCACCTTCGACCGGTGCTCGGCGGGCAGCAGCACGGTGTCGGCGGTACCGGGTCCCAGTACGTACTGGTCGAACGGACCGAGCAGATGGACACCGCCGTCGAGAGTCGCCGCGGCGAGATCGTCGGCGAACTCGCTCGGAATCCAGCCGATCCGTCCTTCGACGTCGACCTCGGTCAGCGCGTCACCCATCGCCGCGAACCACCCGCGCAGCACGGTTTTGCGCACGCTGTTGCGACTGAGCCACGCGTCGAAGGCCGCCGGGGTCGCGGGACCGTACGCGCCGAGATAAGCGCGGATCAGCGCCGGTGCGGCGATATCGGGTTCCGGGATGCCCTTCCACCCGGGAGTCAGGTCGCCCGGCGCGGTGAAGGTGACCTTGCT
>NZ_JBHWZY010000441.1:0-5711 GCF_042727815.1 Nocardia sp. NPDC060220 | reverse complement strand
GCGGTACGGCACCGCGCGGCTGATCCTCGCCGGCGCGGTGGCGACGCTGGCCGGGCATCTGCTGCTGCTCGCCCGACCCGAGATCCACGACTACGTGACCGACGCGCTGCCGGTGCTGCTGCTGATCGAAGCCGGGTTCGTCCTGTCGTTCGCCGCGCTGAACATGCAGTCGACCGCCACCGTGCCCGCCGAACTCCGCCCGATCGCAGTGCCGCTGTATCAAACCGGTGTCCAGTTCGGTGCGGCGTTCGTTCTGCCGATCACCATCGGAGTGGCGGTGGCCTTCGATGCCTACCGTCCCGCGGCGGCGGTGATCGCGGTTGCTGGGCTGCTCGCGGTCCTCGCCGCGAGTAGCGAACTGCGCGCATCCGCGACACCCGCACCCGCGAAAGCTGTTCCATGACAGCCACACTCACCTCGAGGAGGTACCACCCATGACCGCCGACGTCTTCATCCGAGAACAGCCCGACCAGCTGGCGACAGGTCCCAGGACCCTGGCACTGTTCCCCGGGCAGGGCTCCCAGCGGCCCGGCATGGCCGGGTGGATCACCGACTACCCGGTGGCGGAGGAGGTCTTCCGCCGCGCCGACGACATTCTCGGCATCCCGCTGACCCAGCTGTGCGTCGACGGCACCGCCGAGCAATTGCGGGCCACCGACGTGGCCCAGCCCGCGATCGTCGCCACCAGCCTGGCCCTCAGTGCGGTCCGCGCGCAGCGGGGGCTGCCGCCCGCGGCGGTCGCCGGTCACAGCCTGGGGGAGTTCACCGCCCTTGCCGTCGCCGGAGTGTTCGACGAGGACACCGTCCTGCACCTGGTCCGCCGCCGCGGCGAGCTCATGGCCGAGGTCTCGCGCCGCTACGACGGCGCGATGAGCGCCGTCATCGGCCTGCCCGCCGAGCAGGTCGACGCGCTGTGCGCCCGCGTCACCTCGGGCGTCGTCGGCGTGGCCAACTACAACCAGCCGACCCAGACCGTGGTCTCCGGCGCCGCCACCGCCGTAGCCGACCTCGAGGACCTGGCCCGGTCCGCCGGCGCGGCGAAAGTGGTGCGGCTCAAGGTCGCCGGAGCCTTTCATTCGCCCCTGATGGCCGACATCGCCGCCGAGTTCGGCGCCGAACTCGACCGCTACACTCTCAGCCCGCCGGTCGTTCCGGTGCTCAGCGCGGTCACGGCCGACTACGTCACCGACCCCACCGAGATCCGCGCCCTGCTGCGCGGCCAACTGCTGGCCCCGGTCCGCTGGGTGGAGACCGTCCAACGGGCCGCTGCCGACGGCTACGACGAACTGGTCGAACTGGGACCGGGGCAGGTACTGACCGGATTCTCCCGCCGCATCGCGCCCGACGTCAGCTCGACGGCGATATCGAAACCCGAAGAGCAGGGCTAGCCGATGGGTCGGTCCAGCGGCTTACGCCAGGGGATATCGACCAGTACGCCAAACTTCTACAACCCAGGAGGGTGCTGGTCATCGGCAAATAGCGGTGCGGTCGGTTGTAGCGGATGCCCGAAGCGCCGTAGCCGCGGGCGGTGTTGCCCTACCATTGCGGTGTTCGGGGTTTCGGCGGCGATTGTGCAGCCGAGGGAATGCGCGGGAGCCGTCGTTGCGATGCAGTCTCTCGCTCAGGCCACCGTGGCATTCGCGATCGCGTCGTGCACCATGGTGGCGACGACCTGACCTCCTCGGCAGCAGCGATCTCGCTGGCAACGAACTGGGCTCGCACGATTGGCTGGCTGAATCGGATCGGGAACAATCACATTCGACGACCTGTCCAGTGTTCCGGTCGCCTGCATGCGGCCGGAACACTGTCAGATGTCAGCGAAGCTCGGCGATACTTGTGACGTAGCGTCGGGCGTCTTCGAGGCCGATCTGGGCCGCGCGGGGACGTAGCCGGGTGTCGAGGAGTTCGTTGCCGACTTCGGCGAAATCCGGTCCTTCGGTGATCTTCACGACGCGCACGCCTTGCCGGGAAACAGCTTCGAGTTCGGCTTCCTCGGCGGTGTTGGCCAATGCGCCTCCCGAGGGGCCGATGAACACGATCGCGTCGAGGTTCTTTTCGGCGGTGAGTGCGGCGACGGTGGAGGTGCGCCGGGTGTCACAGTAGTGGCTGCCGCCGAAGGCGACCGGGGGGAACAGTCCGGGTACCGCGCACGAGGAGGCGATAGCGCGGGTCAGGTCGATGCCATCGGCGCGTTTCCAGAGCACGGTGTCGCCGGTTTCGCAGTGGACGGAGCTCACCCGCAGGTCCGTGTCCGGCCAATCGGCGACGGAGTCCGGCAGCAGGGAGGCGATGATCTGGGCGAATACGGTGTCGTCGTTCGCCGGGGTCGAGGTGAGGATGAGCTTGCCTATCGCACGCGCCCGTTCTTGGATGGATCCCTCCGTCGACACGAGCAGGTGCAGCATTTCCGGCGGTATCGCGGCAGTCCCCGCACTCACTTGGTCGTCGTCCGCCTCATGCTGGGTCAACTGCCAAGATGTCGCGTAGGCGCCGCGTTGTTCGCCCCGGGCACGTTCGGCCAAGTCGGCCCCGCTGGTGGCGATTGCGCCGACGATCGAGCCCGCGGAGGTACCTACGGTGACCGCGCAGTCGGTGACGCTGAATCCTGCGTGCTCGGCCAGACCTGCGAGAACGCCGGTCTCCCAGGCGACTCCGACCTCCCCACCGCCGCCGAGAATCAGACCTATCTTCATGTTCGTCTCCCCACATTCGAATCGGTCGCTTCCGCGCGGCCTATCTACGATTTTGCCGCGAGCCGAGGGTGTGCAGCAGCCCGCCATATGGCGGTAAAAGGGGTAGTTCGACCGCCAATTGCGCACGGCTATCTCGCCGCTAATCGCACTGCCGGTGTTCTGTACGGTGCAATGTTGCGAAACTATTGATTTTCTATACGCTGGCAGGACAACCCGGAGGGGGATCTCCGAGGTTGATCACAGCGGCAAAAGTGTTGCCGCGCTTCGGTTGTCGTGGGCAATGAAACCGCTGGGGACGCTCGGTGGTGTGTCTTCGAAACGAGCCTCGCCGGTGTCGCACTGTCGCGACCGAGACATCAGGACGACGATGTCCGCTAATCCTGTCCGAAGGCCCTCGTCGAGCGCGCCCGGCCGGATCCGTGCATGCGCTGGGGGCGGCGCGCACAGATCCCCTCACCTGCCCCGCCGTCACGGGTGATAGCTGCTCGTGACATGTAAGTCATTGCGTAACAGGAGGTGTCGAAGATGGCTACTCATGCTGAGCTTCGCTCATGCCTGACGAAGGCCGCGAGCGAGCTACAGGGGACGCGCAAGAAGCTCGCGGCGCTCGCGTCGCGGCGTACCGAGCCGATTGCCGTAGTCGCCATGGCGTGCCGTTATCCGGGCGGTATCACCTCGCCCACCGAACTCTGGGACCTGGTGAGCACCGGGCGCAGTGCCGCAGCGCCACTGCCACTCGATCGCGGCTGGGATATGTCCGTGCTGACCGCTCCGGACCAGGACGGTCCTGGTGCGACCTACGTGCGCGAGGGAAACTTCCTTGATGCCGCAGGCGATTTCGATGCTGCGTTCTTCGGCGTCAGCCCTCGCGAGGCGCTCGCGATGGACCCACAGCAGCGGTTGCTGCTGGAGGTTTCGTGGGAGGCCATCGAACGCGTGGGGATCGACCCGCAAGCCCTTTCGGGATCCGATACGGGCGTGTTCATGGGCGTCACGGCAAGGCCGAGATCGCCGCCGCCTTCGCCGGCTGGGCCCCGGAGGTGGGCGAGGTCATCGAACGCACACCCGAGGACGCCATCGTCAGCATCCGGCCCAGGACCCACCTCGACGGTCACCGCGATGCTCAGTCCGGCGGCATCGACTTTCTGCACTCCACCGCCAACGAATGTGTTTCCGGAACCGTGGCGCGCTGGGCGTTCCGCGATACCAGGGACTTCACGGTCACCGGCCAGCCGATCATGACCTCGCTGCGAGCAGATCCCGCCGTTCGAGCGGTGATCGATAGCTTCGCCCTCGGCACCATCGCGCCCGCCGATCCTGTCATGCTCCTGCAGAACATCAACGACGATGCGGTGCCGGCCGGGCCGGCCCGTCAGCTTTCCGTCGACTGGTGCGCGAAGGGCGCCGACGTGATCTACCACGAGCTCGACTATCCACCTCTGCTGCCCGAGATCGGTTTGTTCGGTCACAGCGCGACGATCCTGGGCGCCGACGTCGCGATGGCATGGCTTGCCGACCGCCTCGCCGGGGTACCGGCACAAGCAAGCTGCCGGTAATGCACTCGGCGGTCGACGTGCACTCAGGTATCTGTGGAATTCGCGCGTTCCACGAATCGGCGTAACTGGCCTTGCAGGTCCCCGACGGCGATGCTCGGTCCGGCGGTGATCTGCTCCCAGTGCGCTGCGACTCCTTCGACGGTCTGTTCGTCGGTGCGCAGCAGAACCCCGGTGGTTTCCTGCATTTCGGCCGTCGCGTAGACACCGGCTCCGGCAGCGAGGACGGTCTTGGTCGGTGCGGCGCGGGAGACCAGAAAGAGTGCCCCGGCGGTGCTCGCCTCGGGGCGCATCAATTCTATTGTGTCGGTGTCGAAGAGGGATGCGGTCATCTGTGTGGTGGCCAGCGGGGCGATCGCGTTGACACGGATTCCCTTGGGGCGTCCCTCGATAGCCAGGACATTCATCAACCCGACGAGCGCGGATTTGGCCGCCGCGTAGTTGGCCTGGCCGAAGTTTCCGTAGATCCCCGACCCGGAGGTGGTCATCAGGATTCGACCATATTCTTGGTCGATCATGGTGTCCCACACCGCTTTCGTCGTGTGCACGGCTCCGATGAGGTGCACGTCGATGACTCGGCGAAAGTCGCTGAGGTCGGCATTTCGGAAGCTGGCGTCACGCAGGATTCCGGCGTTGTTGATCAGTACGTCGACGCGTCCCCACCTGCGCAGGGTTCGGTCGACCATGGCGACCACCTGCGCGTAGTCGGTGATGTCGGCGTGGTCGGCCACCGCCGAACCATCGGCGGCCGTGATCTCGGCGACCACCTGCTCCGCGGGTGACACGGCGGCGCCCGGCACCGGTAGGTCGTTGACGACGACATGGGCGCCGCGGGCAGCGAGTTCGAGGGCGTGGGATCGGCCCAACCCGCGGCCACCGCCGGTGACGATGGCGACCTGGTCACGAAAGTCGATGGTCAAGGTGTGTCATCTTTCTGGTGTACGTAGGTTCGGTGTGATGGGCGATCAGCGTGCCGCGCCGCTCAGCCGAACCGCCCGGCGAGCCACGCACCGATCTCGGCCGCCGCCAAGCTGGCGCCGGTCGGCGCGCCCTCGGTGATCGGGCCACCGAAATGGGTACCGGGAACACTGGTGTGGCTCTTGTCGGTCGAACCCAGGGCCTCGACCATCCTCGTCGCGTCCTCGGGGAAGCAGGCCTGATCGCCGGTGAGTTCGACGAATATCGACGGAACCGTCACGCCGGGGGCGCATCGGACGAAGTCGGCATTGGTGCTCAGCGCCGACCAGGTCGACAGCCACGCATCCGCGGTGGTGAAGCGGCCGAATCCGACCAGGCCGTAGTTGGTGAGGTCGGCTCTGCGACTGAACAGCGAACCGTAAGGGCGTTCGTTCGGGCTCAGCGACAGGTCGGTGAACCGCAGGTCCGCGTCGGTGCGATAGACGGTCAGAATCCGGGGCGCCAGGGCGTTGCGCTGATCCACGGGATCCGCGGACTTCGCGAAGCG
>NZ_JBHWZY010000440.1:0-5713 GCF_042727815.1 Nocardia sp. NPDC060220 | reverse complement strand
GCCCGAGAGCACTCGGGCCGACTTCTGGTGTTCGTCGACGGGATCGACGATCGCACCGCCGCCGACGCCCTGCGTGGCACGTTGTTCGTCGTCGACAGCGATTCGCTGCCGCCGTCGGAGGACGACGACGCCTTCTACGACCACGAACTCGAAGGCCTCCGGGTCGAGTTCACCGACGGCACCCTCGTCGGCACAGTCACCGAGGTGCTGCATTCGGCCGCGGGCGAACTGCTGTCGGTGCGTGCCGCCGACGACGGTCGCGAGATTCTCATTCCCTTTGTCACCGCCATCGTGCCGACGGTTTCGCTCGCCGATGGACTGGTTGTCATCACGCCGCCCGAGGGCCTGCTCGATCCGGAGTAATTCGTGCAACTCGACGTCGTCACGATCTTCCCGGAGTACCTCGAGCCGCTGCGGACCGCGCTGCTCGGCAAGGCTGTCGACAAGGGCCTGATCTCGATCGGTGTGCACGATCTGCGCCACTGGACGCACGACGTGCACAAATCGGTCGACGATTCGCCCTACGGCGGCGGTCCCGGCATGGTCATGAAGCCCACCGTCTGGGGCGAGGCTCTGGACGAGGTGTGCCCGGACGACGCACTGCTCGTCGTCCCCACGCCGGCCGGTGTGCCGTTCACCCAGGCCACCGCGCAGCGCTGGGCCACCGAGAAGCACCTCGTGTTCGCCTGCGGGCGCTACGAGGGCATCGATCAGCGCGTGTTCGACGATGCCGCCCGCCGCGTCCGCGTCGAAGAGGTGAGCATCGGCGACTATGTCCTCATCGGCGGCGAGGCCGCGGTGCTCGTGATGACCGAGGCCGTGGTGCGTCTGATCCCCGGCGTGCTCGGCAATCAGCAGTCCCACCAGGAGGATTCGTTCTCCGACGGACTCCTCGAAGGGCCCAGCTACACCCGGCCGGTGTCGTGGCGTGGCCTCGAGGTTCCCCCGATCCTGCTGTCGGGCGACCATGCCAAGGTCGCCGCGTGGCGGCACGAACAGTCACTGGAACGCACGGCGCAGCGCCGTCCCGACCTGCTGCCCTGACCTAACCCGAGATCACCCGGGTGGTGATACAGAACGGGTGCCCGGCGGGGTCGAGCAATACCCGCCAGCGCGGATCCGGTTGTACCGGTGCGGGTTTGGCGCCGATCGCGAGGGCGTGCTGTTCGCAGAGATCGAGGTCGGCGTCGGCGGCGAGATCGAGGTGCACCGCGGCCGTGCCGGGCCACTGCGGCGGGTAGTAGTCCTCGACGCGTTGCGCGGCGACCGTCAGTCCCGACGGGATTCGGATCCCGACGCTATGCGCGTCGTTCCACAGGACACGGCCACCGAGCAGCCCGAGATAGAAGCGGGCGAGGGACTCGGGGTCGTCACAGTCCAGTGAGAGGCCGGCCAGTTGAAAAGGCTCCGTCATCGAAGCGACGCTACCGGGCGCGACGGGGACCGAGATTGTTTTCCCCTAAAGACATTTGGGTATCCATCCAGGTCGTTCTTTGTGCGATCGTCCATAGTGAGGGTTGCTGGTTCCATCCGGAACGGGTTCGGTTCCAGCGTCCGTCGGCGCGGTCGGGCCGGACGCGACGAGGCCGAACGGACGCTGCACCGATGTTCCCAGTACAGGCACTGCGTCCCTTGATGATTGGACGCTGACCCGAGTGAACGCTCGGTGACATTCGGTGTGGGGTGTCGCGCCCACGAGGTGAGACCTTGCCGGTCCGCTCGGTCGGGCCGGAGGCATTGCGACGGATTCAGCGGCCGAATGGCGGTGATATATCCCACATCTGGCGCAGGGGTCGAACAGGTCGTGGGTCGCGGCGGTCAGGGCAGCAGGCCGTGCCGCCGTGCCCGAGCCACCGCCTCGTGCCTGGTGCCGGCATCCAGCTTGCTCATCGCCTGCCGCAGGTAACTCTTGACGGTCTCGGCGCCGAGCGAGAGTCGAAGCGCCGCTTCCTGGTTCGTGCAGCCGAGGGCGATCTGGGCGAGCACGTCGAGTTCGCGCCGCGACAACCGCGGCGCATCGCCGGCGGACTCGCCGGTCAACACCCCGGTCAGTCGTTCGCACACCCCGGAAAGCCGGTCGCGCAGGGCGAGATCGCCCGTGGCGGCCGCGAGGGCGCGAAGCTCGGCGTGGATCTCGCGCAACTCCTCGGTCGCCGCGGGGGTGGTCGTCGTCGGCGGTGTCGCGAGCTCGAGCAGCCGGACCCGCCGGTCCACCTCGTCACGGACGGCGATCTCCGCGGCCAGTCGCTTGCCCGCCTGCAGGATCACCTCGGCGGTGCGGTCGCCGAGGGGGCCCGCGCCACGCGTGGCGGCGTACAGCACGGCGCGAGGTCGGTCGGCGACCAGCACCGGCACGGCCATCACCGACCGCAACCCTTCGCCGACGACCGCGGCGTCGTAGTGGTGGGTGATCGCGGACGAGCCCCGATAGTCGGCTACCGACGCGGGCCTGCGGTACTCCATGGCCTGACCGCCGAGCCCGGAGGTGCGCAGCACCGACAGCCCGCGCAGACCGGTGGTGACGGTACCGACGAACTCGGTGAGCAGCAGGGTGTCCTCGTCCACCGCGCCGCCGAACACCACCGGGACGCTCGCCCGTCCCGCCACCCAGCGGATCTCGGCGCGCAGCGCGTCACCGTCGCGCGGGCGCAACAGGGAAGTCATGGATCACCCCTTTTCGGGGGTAGTGGGACACGTGAGCTATGCCACATTCTAGGGCAGACCCGGTGGCCGATACCCGGGTGATGAGGAGAAGCTGCGATGACTACCGATCTGGACGTGCGGGTGCGCGACCTGCTCGACCACTACGACCGACCAGAGGCCTGTGCGGCCGATCTGCTCTGCGATCGGCACCCGGCCGGGCAGATCGCGTTCACGGTGATCGAGTCCGATCTGCGCGCCTACGACCTGACCTACGGTGAGCTGCGGGAGCGCTCGGCCCGGTTCGCCGCCGCGCTGGCCGAACTCGGCGTCGAACCCGGCGATCGGGTGGCGACGTTGATGGCGAAATCCGTCGAGCTCGTGGTGGCGCTGCTGGGTATCTGGCGCCGCGGCGCGGTGCACGTGCCGTTGTTCACCGCGTTCGCGCCCCCGGCCGTCGAGTTCCGGCTGACCGCGAGCCGCGCGAAAGTCGTGGTCGCCGATGCCGACCAGGCGCCGAAACTCGCGGCGGCCGACTACCGGACGATCGTTGCCGGTGACGCCGACATCCCCGGCGCGCTGCGCTTCGGCGATCTGCTCGACGGGTACCGGTCCGACGACCCGCGTGCGAAGCCGGTGGCGGTAGGTGGCGACGGCCTGCTGGTCCAGCTGTTCACCAGCGGCACCACCGGAACCCCCAAGGGTGTACCGATCCCGGTGCGCGCGCTGGCGTCGTTCCACGCCTACCAGGAGTTCGCCCTGGATGTGCGCCCCGAGGACGTCTTCTGGAACGCGGCTGATCCAGGCTGGGCGTACGGCCTCTACTACGCGATCCTGGGGCCGCTGGCCACCGGCGTGCGCAGCCTGCTGCTGCACGCGGGGTTCTCGGCGTCACTCACCTGGGACGTGTTGCAGCGCTTCGGCGTCACCAACTTCGCCGCCGCGCCGACCGTCTATCGGGCGTTGCGCGCCGACAGCGCTCCGGCTCCGGAGGGCTTCGCCCTGCGCCGGGCGTCGTCGGCGGGCGAGCCGTTGACCCCGGACGTGGTGGCCTGGTCGCAGCGGACACTCGGGGTTGCGGTGCGTGACCACTACGGTCAGACCGAGCACGGCATGGTGATCTGCCATGCGTGGCACCCCGCCCTCGATGTGGCCGTCCCGCCCGGTTCGATGGGCAGGCAGCTCCCCGGGTGGTCCTGTGCGGTCCTCGCCGAGGACGTCGACACCGAGGCGGCACCCGGTGAGATCGGCCGGGTCGCCATCGACACCCACCACAGCCCGCTGCTCTGGTTCCTCGGCTACCTCGACGATCCGGAGCGCACCGCGAGCCGATTCACCGCCGACGGACGCTGGTATCTGACCGGTGACGTCGCCTCCCGCGACTCCGACGGCTGCTTCCGCTTCAGCTCCCGCGACGACGACGTGATCATCATGGCGGGCTACCGGATCGGCCCGTTCGAGGTCGAGAGTGTGCTCGTCCTGCACGAGCAGGTCGCCGAGGCCGCCGTGGTCGGGATGCCCGACGAACTGCGCGGTGAGGTGCTGGAGGCCTTCGTGGTGACCCGCACCGGCATCGAGGGCAGCGCCGGGTTGGCAGCCGAACTGCAGCAGCTGGTCAAGGACGAGTTCGCCGCCCACGCTTATCCGAGAAGGGTCCATTTCGTGGACAGCCTGCCCAAGACGCCGAGTGGCAAAGTGCAGCGATTCCTGCTGCGCGGCAAGGAGATCCGGTGATGTCCGAACTCAGCTACAGCTGCGGTCCCGCCGAGGTCGCGCTGCTCGGCGACACCATCGGCGCGAATCTGGACCGCGCCGTCGCGGCCCACCCCGCGCGTGACGCGCTCGTCGACTGCCCGGCAGGGCGTCGCTGGACCTACCGCGAGGTGGGTGCGGCGGTCGACGCCGTCGCGACCGGTCTCGCCGCACACGGCATCGAACCCGGTGACCGGGTCGGCATCTGGGCACCCAACTGCGCGGAATGGTTCCTCGTGCAATACGCCACCGCGAAGATCGGTGCCATCCTGGTCAACATCAACCCCGCCTACCGCACCAGCGAACTCGAATACGTTCTCGTCCAGGCCGGGGTACGCACGCTGATCGCCGCACCGGAGTTCAAGAGCTCGGACTACGTCGCGATGATCGAGCAGGTCCGGCCGAATTGTCCCGCCCTGGAACAGGTGCTGATTCTCGGCACCGAGCCGTGGCGGCAGGTGGCCGAAACCGTGCCGGACAGGCAGCGGCTCGGTGCGATCGCCGAGACGCTGTCGGCCGACGACCCGATCAACATCCAATACACCTCGGGAACAACGGGTTTCCCGAAGGGCGCGACGCTGAGCCACCACAACATCCTCAACAACGGGTTCTTCGTCGGCGAACTGTGCGGATACACCGAGGCCGATCGGGTCTGCATCCCGGTTCCGTACTACCACTGCTTCGGCATGGTGATGGGCAATCTCGCGGTCACCTCCCACGGTGCGACCGCGGTGATTCCGTCGCCGTCGTTCGACCCGGCCGCGGCGCTGGCCGCTGTCGCCGCTGAACGCTGTACCTCGCTCTACGGTGTGCCGACGATGTTCATCGCGATGCTGGCCGAACTCGATTCCGGCGCCGACTACGACCTGTCGAGCCTGCGCACCGGCATCATGGCGGGCTCACCGTGCCCGGTCGAGGTGATGAAACGGGTGATCGATCGGCTGGGGATGAGCGAGGTCGCCATCTGCTACGGCATGACCGAGACCTCACCGGTGTCCACGCAGACCCGTCGCGACGACAGCATCGACCGGCGCACCGCCACCGTCGGCCGGGTCGGCCCGCACCTCGAGGTGAAGGTGGTCGACCCGGAGACCGGGCGCACCGTGGCGCGTGGCGAACCGGGCGAACTGTGCACCCGCGGCTACTCGGTGATGCTCGGGTACTGGGAACAGCCCGACAAGACCGCCGAGGCGATCGACGCCGCCCGCTGGATGCACACCGGCGACATCGGCGTCATGGACGCCGACGGCTACCTCGCGGTCACCGGCCGGATCAAGGACATGGTGATCCGCGGCGGCGAGAACATCTACCCCCGCGAGAT
>NZ_JBHWZY010000439.1:0-5715 GCF_042727815.1 Nocardia sp. NPDC060220 | reverse complement strand
GCTCTCGATCGCGGAGTGAGCCTGCCGCACCTGATCGATCGGGAAGGTTTGCCCGATCACGACTTCCAGCGCACCCTCGGCGACCGCTTCCTGAGCGCGGGCAGTGATGCCGACCCAGTCCACGTCCTGGCCGACGATATCGAACAGACCGAGCACCGTGACTCCGCGCGCACCAGCGGCATTGGTGTCGCCCGTCGCGAAATCACCTGCGGCGGAGCCATATCCGAGAAAGAGACCGGTGTCGGCGGCGGCGGTCAGGGCCGCGCCACCGATGTCGCCACCCGCACCGTCGAACACGACCGCCGCTCCCCCGCCGGTGATCTCCCGCGCTCGGTCCGCCCAGCCGTCGACGGAGTAGTCGACGACCGCAGTGGCGCCCAATCGCGTTGCGAGCGTGAGCTTTTCCGGTCCGCCCGCCGCGGCGACAACCCGCGCGCCCGCCGCGATCGACAGCTGGATGAGCAGCGTGCCGAGGCCGCCCGCGGCGGCGGTGATCAACACCCACGAATTCGGTTGCACGGCAGCCCTGTCGAAGACAGCGAGCGCGGTGCGACCGTCGTGGGCCAGGCCTACGGCCTGCTCGGTGGTGAGCCCGGCGGGGATCTCGGTCAGCGTGGCGGCCTTGGCGAGGGACTTCTCGGCGTAGCCGCCGGTGGGCAGGCCGCCACCGATGCCGCTGGCGGCGGTCTGGGTGACAACGCGCTTGCCGAGCCAGCGGGGGTCGACGTCGGTGCCGACGGCGCTCACCACGCCGCCGATCGCGCCACCGGGGACGTAGGGCAGGCTCAGCGGGAAGTAGTCCTGACCCCACCCGCTGCGCAGCCGGGTATCGAGGAACATCACGTCGGCGACCTCGACGTCGACGACCACTTCGACCGAATCCGGTTGCGGTGTGGGAACTTCCACCAGGTTCAGGACCTCGGGCCCACCGAATTCTTTGACCTGCACTGCGCGCATCGCGACTCCTTCGTGGTGTTGACCGAACGAGTCAAGGATGAAACCTGAAGTCGAGTTCAGGTCAAGCGCACTGGGACGTAGGTCACACGATCAGGACCCGCCGCCACAGCTGCTACTGCTGCCACCTCCACAGCTGCTGCTACTCCCACCGGAACAACTGCTGCTGCTTCCACCGCTACAGCTACTGCTGCTCCCGCCGCCGCAGCCGCTCCCCCCGCCGCAACCGCTGTTCGAGCCACCGCCACACCCGGACGGGCTGCCCGGATCCCACGGCTGCCCCGAGGTCCCGTCGACATACCCGGTGATCCCGGCCGACCCGGCCACCCATCGCCGATCCAGCGGGCGCGCGTTCTGCGGCTGACTCGACTTCTGGATCAGCCACACGACGGTCGTCACCACCGCGCCGAGACACACCACGACGAAACCGAGCACGATTACGAGCGTCAACACCATGTTCGCAGGCTAACGCCAGAACCCGGCCACAGCACCCCCACCGTCAGTGGCCTTACAGTGAATTGTGGCGTTCTCTTTCTCCCGGACCGGCAGACGGCAAGTCGACCTTCCCACCGTCGACCGCACCGTCGCCGCCCTGGTCTTCCCCGAAGCGATCTTCAAAACCTCGCCCTGGCAGCCTCGCGAACTCGTGGAAACCGGTCTGCGCCAATGGTTACGGTGCTGCGGTGCCGCCCTTCGCGACGACCAGGTGATCGGTATGCCCTCGCACGCGGTCGACGAGGCGTGGCACGGTTTCATCCTCTGCACCCAGCTCTACGCGACGTTCTGCGAGCAGGCTTACGGGCGTTTCCTGCATCATTTCCCCGAGGGCGCCGGGGAGAGCACGCAGAATCACGGCACCATGGTCGAACAGCTGGGCCGCACCGTGGTCGCCTGGTCGCTGGTCGCGCGACCCGAGGAAGAGTGCGTGCTGTGGGACCTGGACCGCACGGTCGGCGTCGAGAACGCGTGGGGCGTGGACGCCCGGCACGTTGCCGCCGTCGAGGAGCAACTGCGCCGGGCGTAGCCCCGATCTAGACCAGCTTCATCCGGCGCGCCGCGAACCGCACCGCGCCGGGTGCGATCCGGTTGATCCGGTACTGCACCCACGACTCCGGCGTCACCGGCACGATGTCGCGCCCGGTCCGCACGGCCTTCACGATCTGCGCGGCCACCCGGTCCGGGGTGTAGCCGCGTCGCTCGTACAGCTTGTCGAACTTCTGCTGCGCGGCGGCCTCCTCGGCGGCGGAGACGCCCGAGATGCGGGTGGTGGCAACGATATTCGTGTGCACGATGCCCGGACACACGGTCGACACCGAAATACCACGGTCGGCCAGTTCGGCACGCAGGCAATCGGAGAACATGAAGACCGCCGACTTGCTGGTGGCGTAGGCCGCCATGTCGCGCTGCGGACTGTAGGCGGCCATGCTGGACAGGTTCACGATGTGCCCGCCGAGCCCGCGATCGGCCATCGCCGCACCGAAGGCCCGGCAGCCGTTGACGACACCGCCGAGGTTGATCCGCAGCACGCGGTCGAACTCCTCCGACGGAGTATCGAGGAATCCGCCCGCCTGGCCGACACCGGCGTTGTTCACCAGCACATCGGGCACGCCGTGCGCGGCGATCACCGTGTCGGCGTGCGCGCGCACCGCGTCCTCGTTCGACACATCGAGTGGATAGGAGTGCGCCACCCCACCTTCCGATGCGACGAGCTCCGCGGTGGCCTTGGCGGCGAGCTCGTTGACATCGGAGACCACCACTTCGGCGCCGAGGCGCGCGAAAGCCAGCGCGGTCTCCCGGCCGATGCCGCTGCCCGCACCGGTGACGACCACCAGTTTGTGTTCGAATTCCCTTCGCGCAGTGCCTACTTCGGCCCTGGCGAGGCCGCGCGAGACGCCGGCGCCGTCGAGCGCGTCGATGAGCTCGGTGGTCGCGGTCGCGAGGAGTTCCGGATGCGAGAACGGCATCCAGTGCCCGGCGGGGACGTCGCGACGCCACAGCCGGTCGGTCCACTTGCCCGAATCGTCGTAGCCCGCGGGCCGCACGGCGACATCGCGTCCTGCCACGATCAACTGCACCGGCACCTCGGTGCGACGCTCACGCGGGGAGAGCATGCGCGCCACGATGTTCGCGCGATAGATGAGCAGCCCGTCGACCATGTCGCGGCGGAAGGTGGGCCCGAGCTTCACATTGGCGGCGGGGGTGTCGTTCATGATCGACACCGCACGCTGCCACAGCTTTTCGGTACCGATGGCGTTGAATGTGGCGCGCGGCAGACCGGGCGTCATGAAGAAGAAGGTGTAGGCCGAGGAGGCCAGCTGGGTCATCGGCTGCCACACATTGCGCAGGGTGGGCCGGGAGAGGCGGTCACGCACCCAGGCGGACAGGTGGTCGAGGTTGGGGCCCGAGACCGAGGTGAACGAGGCGACGCGCTCGGTGGCCCGCGGTTCGCACACCGCCTCCCACACCTGCACCGAACCCCAGTCGTGGGCGAGCACGTGCACGGGACGATCGGGGCTCACCACGTCGATCACGGCGTAGAAATCGCGTGCGAGTTCGTCGAGGCGGAAATCGTCGGTGCGCTGGGTGCGGGTGGACTCGCCGTGGCCACGGGTGTCGTAGGCGACCACGTGGAAGCGCTCGGTGAGCAGCGGAATCACCCTGTCCCACAGATGGTGGGTGTCGGGCCAGCCGTGCACGAGCACGACGGTGTCGGCGGCCGGGTCGCCGTATTCGAACACGGCGATGTCGAAATCACCGCTGCGGACGGTGCGCTGGTTCGCGGGCTGCGGGCTGTCGTTCGTCATGATCTTTCGGACTCCTTGTCCAGCGGAGAAATCACAGGTCGAGCACCAATCGCTCACCGCGAGAACGGGATACGCAGGCCAGCATGGCACCCTCGGCGTGGTCGGCAGCGGACAGCGTGGTCTCGCGATGGTCGGGTTCGCCCGAGCGAACCCGCACCACGCAGGTGCCACAGAAGCCTTGCCTGCACGAGTAGGGCTGGTCGGGACGGGAATCGAGGATCGTGTCCAGCACGGTGCGGTCGGCATCGACCGTCACCACCGCACCACTGGACGCGAATTCGATCTCGAACGGGGTGCCGTCGACGATCGGCGGCGGCGAGAACCGCTCGAAATGCAGTTCCACGTCGGCCATCTCGCGCACTGCGGCGACGATCGCCGAGGTCATCGGGGTCGGGCCACACGCGTAGACCGCGGTGCCCGGCGCGACGTCGGGCAGCAGGTCCACCGCGGCAGGTAGACCGTGCTCGTCATCGGTGCGCACCACGACGTTCGCGCCGAAGCCTTCGATCTCGTCCAGGAACGGGATGGTGTCGCGGCTGCGTCCGCTGTAGACCAGTGTCCACGGCACGCCGAGCCGGTGCGCGAGCCTGGCCATCGGCAGGATCGGGGTGATGCCGATCCCGCCGGCCACGAAATGCAGGCGCTGCGAAGGTGATCCGTGGCCCGGCACGGCGAACGGGAAGGCGTTGCGCGGGCCGCGCACCACCAACCCGGAGCCGACGGGCAATGCGTCGTGCACCTCGATCGAGCCGCCGCCGCCACCGGGGATGCGGCGCACGGCGATGCGGTACGCGCGCTCGTCGGCGGGATCGCCACACAGCGAATACTGGCGCAGCCGACCCGACGGTAGTTCCAGGTCCAGGTGCGCCCCTGGCCGCCAGCGCGGGAGCACGCGCCCGTCGGGTGCTTCGAGGCGAAGACTCACCACGTCCTGGTCGTGCGCTTCGATCCGGCGTTCGGTCACCACCACGGCCAGGCGGCGATCGTCGACGCGTGGGCGCAGATCACCGCGGTTGACCAGCGCGCTCCAGCGCAACCGGGTGGCCGCGATGGCGTCGATGACCTTCATCGCCGGATCGTGGCGGTACTTGCCGTAGAGATCGGCGGGGATGTCGCGCGTGGTCACGACGCTGCCGCGCGGGCGCCGGGCGAGGCGGCCAGATACGCGATCGCCTGCGCCGTCGAGCCGACCGATTGCGGGTTGTAGCCGGGCTGGAAGGTCGACAGCGCACTGGCCAGCAGCGACGGCACGCCGGGCAGCGCACCACGCCACATCGCGCCGAACACACCGGCGAGCAGCCGTGCGTAGCCCCGATCCGGCAGTTGCGGATCCTGCTGGACGAGGAACCGCGCACCGCGCACCAGCACGATGAGGAAGATCGGGAACACCAGCGTCATCGACGCGCAGCGCCGGACGTAGCCGACCCCGAAGTACTCGGCGACGTCGTGGGCGACATTGCGGTGTTCGACCTCTTCGGCACCGTGCCAGCGGAACAGGTCGGCCATCCGCGGGTCGGCGCCGAACTTCTCGAGGTCGGCGTTGAGCACCCAGTCCCCGAGCCAGGCGAAGAAATGCTCGAGACAGGCGATGAAGGCGAGCCGCTCGACCAGCATCTGGCGGCCGGCGCGATCGTCGCCGCCGCGCGGGCCGAGCGAGATGCGGAACAGGTATTCCATCTGCGCCAGATAGGGACTCGCGTCGACGCCGTGGGCGGTGAAGACGTCGTCGAGCACCTTTCCGTGGGTCTGCGCGTGCATGGCCTCCTGCCCGATGAAGCCGAGCATGTCCTCGCGCAGCTTCTCGTCCTTGACGTAGGGCAAAGCCTCGCGGTAGGTCTCGATGAACATGCGCTCGCCCTCGGGCAGCAGCATATTCAGCGCGCTGATCAGGTGACCGGCGATCGGTTCCGCCGACATCCACTGGAGGTCGACACCCGACCAGTCGAAGCTGACATTG
>NZ_JBHWZY010000438.1:0-5723 GCF_042727815.1 Nocardia sp. NPDC060220 | reverse complement strand
GGTTTCCCTGCCTGTCCGAAGCGCGGCGGCGACGGCTTCCACGACTTGGATGTGCTGCACACGCCGCCGGTCATCGTCCGACTCCGGGATGGAGCCGGTGAATGCCTGGTTGCTCCAGCGGCGTGACCAGAAACGGACCAGCCGAAACAGTGCCGGACCTCCTTCGACCGCATGGCGGGGTTCGGTCACCGCAGGACCGGCTGCGGATGGGGAGTTTCTACCGTCGCGTGTGCCCACCCTCGACATTGTATGCGATGTGCACGTATATTTGTATGCGTATCGCATACAAATGATCTTTCCGGGTCCACTACTCAGGAGGTGGCGATGTCCATCGTTCTCCATCACACGATCATTCCGGCGACCGACAAGTGCTCCGCAGCAACATTTTTCGCCGAGATGATGGGGCTGACGGTCTCAGCACCCAGCGGGCCCTTCGTGCCGGTGCGGGTCAACGACGATCTGACGTTCGACTTCGACGACCGTGGGCACGTCGAGCCCGGCCACTACGCCTTCCTGGTCGACGACGACACCTTGGACGCCGTGCTGGGGCGGCTGGCTACGTGGCCTGCGGTCGACTACGGCTCAGGGCCCGAACACGGATGGGACCGGCAGGTCAATCACCTGGCAGGTGGACGCGGGGTCTATGTTCGCGGCCCCGACGGCCACAGCTACGAGCTGTTCACCCGAGTTCCCTGATCTGGGACGGATGGCGCCGCGTCGTTGCCACAGCGGCGGCGCGAGGCGGGCCATAGTGGTCGGATGGGTAACCAGTCCACGATCGCTACCGCGTTCCAACCCCTGCTGCGAGCCACGCTGGGCCCCCGCCCCGCGGTGGGGTTCGAGTTCTGGGACGGCAGCACGATCCATCCCGACGGGGAGAGTCCCGGCA
Source organism: Nocardia sp. NPDC060220 (assembly GCF_042727815.1). Classification (NCBI taxonomy): domain Bacteria; kingdom Bacillati; phylum Actinomycetota; class Actinomycetes; order Mycobacteriales; family Nocardiaceae; genus Nocardia; species Nocardia sp. NPDC060220. The sequence goes on along the minus strand of NZ_JBHWZY010000438.1, from coordinate 4,834 downwards.
CGATGCGCGTGCGCTCCGAGGACGCGCTACGTCACCTGGTCTGGGCGCCGGGTGAGCTCGGCTTGGCGCGTGCTTTCGTCTCGGGCGCGGTGGATCTCGACGGCGATATCTTCACGATGCTGCGAGCACTCCAGTCGACCGCGCCGAACGATGCCCGCCTCGGTCTCGGGGCGACATGGCAGGCCATCGGCGCGGCGCGCCAGCTCGGAGCGCTCGGTCGCCGCCTGGAACCGCCGCCGGAGGAAGCCCGCCCGCAGCGTGGACCCCTGCACACCAAGCGGCGCGATGCGGCGGCGATCAGTCATCACTACGACGTCAGCAACGACTTCTACCGGCTGGTGCTCGGACCGAGCATGACCTACTCCTGCGCGCGGTTCGTGCCGGACGACGACGGCTCGCTCGAGGCCGCCCAACGAGCCAAACACGACCTGATCTGCCGCAAATTGGGTCTGGCCGAGCAGTCGGGTATGCGCCTGCTCGACGTGGGCTGCGGCTGGGGATCCATGGCGATCCACGCGGCGTCGACCTACGGCGCGCAGGTCGTCGGCGTCACCATCAGCAGTGCTCAGGTCGAGCTCGCCCGCAAACGCGTCGCCGAGGCGGGGTTGTCGGACAGTGTCGAGATCAGGCTTGCCGACTATCGGGACCTGCGCGGCGAGCAGTTCGACGCCATCTCCTCGATCGGCATGTTCGAACACGTCGGCTCGGGACGCGCCGCCGAATACTTCGACACGCTGCGCGCACTGCTGCACCCGCGCGGACGGCTGCTCAACCACGCCATCTCCTCGCCGGGCGGATCCGTCATGCGCAATCGTTCCTTCATCGGGCGCTACGTCTTCCCGGACGGCGAACTCGTCGATGTGGGCGAGGTCGTGCTCGCCATGCAACGCGCCGGATTCGAGGTCCGTGACGTCGAAGCCCTGCGCGAGCACTACGAACGTACCCTCCGCCAATGGGTCGCGAATCTGGAAAACGAGTGGGCACAGGCGGTTTCGCTCGTCGGCGATGGGCGAGCCCGAATCTGGCGGCTGTACATGGCTGCCTCCGCGCTGGGCTTCGAGGACGGCGGACTCGGGATTCACCAGGTCCTCGGCGTGGTGCCCGAAGCGACAGGCAACGCCGAGATGCCCGCGACACGACGCGACTGGGGATAGTCCGCGCGGGTCAGCGCACGGCAACAGCTCGCACAACGATCACCATCCCGATATGATGAATCATTTATGCATCGAACAATGCCGATGACGAGCACAGGGAACGGGTGATGAGCATGCGGTGTGTGGTGTTCGGCGCGACCGGCTACATCGGTGGACGTCTGGTGCCAGAGCTGATCCAGGCCGGCCATCAGGTCCGGGTGGTGGCCCGGACCCCAGAGAAGTTGGCAGAGGTTCCCTGGCGGGATCAGGTCGAGATCGTCCGTGGCGATGTCACCGACGATGACGAGGTGCGCGCCGCCGTCGCCGACCAGGAGGTCGTCTACTACCTGGTGCACTCGTTGGCCCGGGACGACTTCTCCGACATCGATCGCGAGGCGGCGCGGCTCGTCGCGGCCGCGTCGAGCTCGGCCGGTGTCCGCCGCATCGTCTATCTCGGCGGCATCATCCCCGAGCACGCGACGCTGTCACGCCATCTCGCCTCCCGCGCCGAGGTCGGCGAAATTCTGCGCGAATCCGGCGTTCCCACAGCGGAACTGCGCGCCGCGGTGATCATCGGATCCGGTTCGGCCAGTTTCGAGATGCTGCGATACCTGTCCGAACGCCTGCCCGCGATGATCACCCCGCGATGGGTGCACAACCGGATCCAGCCCATCGCCGTTCGGGACGTCCTCTACTACCTGGTGCAGGCCGCGGAGTTGCCCGCCGACGTCAATCGCTCGTTCGATATCGGCGGGCCCGACGTCATGACCTACTTGACCATGATGCGCGAATACGCTGTGGTAGCCGGGCTCACTCGTCGTGTGGTGCTGCCGGTTCCGGTGCTCACGCCGTGGCTGTCGGCGCAGTGGGTCAACCTCGTGACCCCTGTGCCACGAGCGCTGGCCGTGCCGCTCATCGAGTCGCTCGTGCACGAAGTCGTGTGCGGCGAGCACGATATCGCCACCCACATCCCGGATCCCGCCGAAGGTCTCACCCGCTACGCGCGAGCCGTGGAACTGGCGCTGACCCGTATTCGCCATGCCGACGTACCCACCCGCTGGTCCGATGCCAGCACATTCGGCGCACCCTCGGATCCGCTGCCCACCGACCCCGCGTGGTCGGGCGGCTCACTCTACGAGGACCTTCGTGAGCAGCACACCGACGCCGACCCCGAAACCGTGTGGGCGGTGATCGAAGCCATCGGCGGCGAGAACGGCTGGTACTCCTTCCCTCTCGCCTGGTCACTGCGCGGCTGGATCGACCGTGTCACCGGCGGTGTCGGGTTACGCCGCGGCCGCAAGAACCCCCGCCACCTGCACTCGGGCGAAGCCTTGGACTGGTGGCGTGTCGAATACATCGACCGGCCCCATCTCCTGCGGCTGCGCGCCGAGATGCAGCTCCCGGGACTGGCGTGGCTCGAACTGGGTGTGGAATCGGACCCGACCGGCGGCTCCCGCTATCGGCAGCGGGCCATCTTCCAGCCGCACGGTCTCGCCGGCCACCTCTACTGGAAAGCGATCACGCCGTTTCACAACGCCGTGTTCGGCGGCATGGTCCGCAACATCACCGGCACCGCCGAACACAACCCCGCCGACGGCGCGGTGCCGTCCAGCTGACGATCAGCCTGCCGCGTTCGTCAGTGCGCGAGCGCGGCTGCCTCGCCGCGCCCACAGCGCACGAGCCAACGCCGAACCGGCAACGCGGGTGCGGCGCGCGTTGCCCACGGTGGCGCGCGCAGTGAACACCGCGAACTCGCTCTCCTCGATGCGGTCGAGAATTTCCGAGTACAGCACCGCCGCGGTGGCTACACAGGGTCGCGACACCGGGTGTAGTTGCGCTATTCCACTGTCGGCGTATCGATACCAGTCGCGCGTGATCGCGTGTTGCTCGGCCAGCGCTGACCGGACCTTCGCGTCGGTGCGTCGGCGAGAACGACACCACTGCAACCTGGTGCGGTCCACATCATGGGCAGCCAGCTCGTCGGCCGGTAGGTACACCCGGCCGCGGTCGAGGTCCTCGGCGATGTCGCGCAGGAAGTTGGTGAGCTGAAACGCTTTTCCCAGCGCAGCCGCGTAGGGGGCAGCATCGGCTCGTTCGCCGACGGTGCCGAGCACCGGCAGTACCTGCAAACCGATCACATCGGCCGAACCGCGCACATAGCGGTCGAGCGCAGCCCGGTCGGGGTAGTCGGTGACGGTCAGATCCATGCGCATCGAGTCGAGGAATTCGTCGAACAGGACGTGGTCGATCTCGTATCTGGCGACGGTATCGGCCAGCGCGGCGAAAATCGGGTCGTCGACCGGGGCACCGGAAAGGCTGTCGTGCAGGTCCCTCGTCACCGCGTCCAGTCGTTGCGCCGGAGTGCCCGCTGCATCGTCGGTCAGCGGTTCGTCGACGATGTCGTCGGCCCACCGGGCGAAGCCGTAGAGAGCGTGGATCGCCGGTCGCTGGGCGGGCGCAAGCAGCCGGGTGGCGAGGAAGAAGGTGCGGCCATGGCGCGCGTTGAGTTCCCGGCAGCGCTGGTACGCCTCGCGCAATCGAGCATCGCGGATACCGGCCGCGTCGAGTTCCGTGCGAATCATCGTCGATCGCCTCCGATCGAGGTCGAGGTCGAAGCCCGCGACGCGGACACCGTGCCGGTGACGCGGTCGGCGGCGAGGCGGCCCGACAGCAGCGCCGTCGGTACGCCCACGCCGGGTACGGTGCCGCAGCCGGCCAGCACCGCATTGCTCACACCGCGCGGCAGGTTCGCGGGGCGGAAGGGGCCGGTTTGGGCGAAGGTGTGCGCGAGCGAGAACGGGGTTCCGGCCAGCAGGCCCTGCCGCTGCCAGTCGGCGGGCGTGTCCAGATGCACGACCCGGGCGTCGCTGACGAAGCCCGGGACCAACCGGTTCTCGACTATCGCGGCCAGCTCCTCGCCGTAGGCGGTGGCACGGCGATCCCAGTCGAGGTCACCGCTGCGGTAGAGGTTGGGCACCGGGGCGAGAACAGTGAACAGGTCGCGGCCGGGTGGGGCCAGGGTGGCGTCGGTCGCGGTCGGGCGGGTCACCAGCAACGACGGGTCGGTCATCACTTTTCCGGCACCGATCAGTTCGTCGAAGGTCTGCTCCCACGCGGCGCCGAAGACGAGGTTGTGATGGGCGGTCGGCACCGATTCGGGGACACCGACGTGCATGACGACCGCGGACGGCGCCGGGCGCCAACTGCTCGGCCGACGCGGGACGCGGTCGAGCAGCTCGTAGGCGGTGGGAAGTTCGGTCGCCAGAACGACAGCGTCGCAAGGGATTCGGCGGCCACGCTCGGTGAGTACCGCGGTGATCCGGGATCCACGCCGCTCCAGGTCGTTGACTGTCTCGCCGTAACAGAACGTCACACCGGCATCGACAGCGGCGGCGGCCAGGGCGTCGGGTAGTGCGCGCATGCCGCCGCGCGGAAAGGAGACCCCACCTACGGTGTCCATGTAGGAAATCACCGCGTACAGCGCCAGCGCGCGTTGTGGCGAAACGCCCGCGTAGAGCGATTGGAAGGTGAAGACGCGGCGCAGCCGCTCATCGGTCAGGAACGATCCGATGGCCTTGTCGAGGCGCCGGAATCCGCCCAACGCGATCAACCGCGCGAACGCCGGCGTCAGCAGCCCGAGCGGAGAGTCGACATTCGCGGCGATGAACCGTTCGAATTCGACCTGGTACAGCTCGCTCAAC
>NZ_JBHWZY010000437.1:0-5727 GCF_042727815.1 Nocardia sp. NPDC060220 | reverse complement strand
ATCTGGTTGCGGGTCACCTCGGAGGTGCCGCCCGCGATGCTCATCGCTCGGGCGCCGAGCAACATGAGCCCCGCCATGGCGGCGTCACCGTCGGCCAGTGCGATATCGGGGCCGAGCAACATCGCTGTGATGGCTGCGTACTCGCTGAAGTGTTGCGCCACTTTCAGTTTGGTGATGTTGCCCTCGGGGCCCGCGCCTGCTCCTTCGATGCTGCGGACGGCACGGCGCAGGTTGAGCAGACGCAGGGCGTGGGCTTGCGCCAGGTATCGGCCCACGCGGACGTCGGTATCGGCCGAGCGCGATCGGTGCCGCTCGACCAGGTGCAGCAGCGTGCCGGAGTCTGCGTTGCCGGTGCCCGAGCCACCGCCGATGCTGACCCGCTCGTTTCCCAGTGCCGCTCGCGCGACGGCCCAACCATCGTTCACGGCACCGACCACGTCGGCCTCCGGCACGAAGACCTCATCGAAGAACACCTCGTTGAATTCCGAGCTGCCCAGAAGCATGCGCAGTGGTCGCACCTGTACGCCGGGAGCCGTCATGTCGACGATCATCGTGGTGATGCCCGCGTGTTTGGCGACGCCGGGGTCGGTGCGAACGGTGGCCAGACCGCGCCGGCTGTAGTGCGCGCCGCTGGTCCACACCTTCTGGCCTGTGATTCGCCAGCCGCCGTCGACCCGCGTCGCCTTGGTTTTCACGGCGGCCGCGTCAGAACCGGCGTCCGGCTCGGAGAACAACTGGCACCACACCTCCTCCTGGCGCAGCGCCCGGTCGACGAATCTGTCGATCTGGCTCGGCGTCCCGTGCTGGATCAGGGTCAGAACGACCCATCCGGTGATCGAATAGTCGGGTCGCCTGAGTCGGACCCGTGCGAACTCCTCGTCGATCACCACCTGCTCGACCGCGGTGGCCGAACGGCCCCATGGCTTCGGCCAATGCGGCATGACGTAACCGGTGGCGATCAACTCCGGCAGGCGGATCGATTCGTCCATCGCGGCAATGCGCTCGACATCCCCACGGATCTCGGCGCGCACCTGGTCGGCTTCCGTGGGCAGGTCGACGGTACTGGTGCGGTCGACCCCGGCCGATGTCAGGGCGAAGACATCGGCGGCGGGCGCGTCACCACCGATGAGGGCGCGTAGCGTCACCGCCCGCCGCAGATGCAGGTGTGCGTCGTGGGCCCAGGTGAACCCGATTCCACCGTGCACCTGAATGTTCAGTTCGGCGTTGTGGACATAGGCGGGCAGCGCGATCGTCGCGGCGGCCGCGGCCATCAGCTGGAACTGACGCTCATCGTCGGCTGCCGCGCGTGCGGCGTCCCAGACGGTCGCGACCGCGGACTCCGCCTCCACCAGCATGTTCGCGCAATGGTGCTTCACTGCCTGGAACGTCGCGATGGGTCGCCCGAACTGCGTGCGGATCGCGGCGTAGCCGACAGCGGCATCGACACAATCGCCTGCCCCGCCGGCCGCCTCGGCGGCGAGCAGCAGCCGTGCTCGGGCCACAGCGGCGGCGCGTTCTCCGGCCAGAACCTGGTGCGGTGCGACGGTGACGTCGCGGAGGGTGACGCGTCCGCTCCGGCGGGTCGGGTCCATATTCGACGGCGTCTGTATCGAGATGCCCGCGGCGGTGCGTTCCAGGATCACTACGTCGTCTCCGGCGCAGATCAGCAGCAGATCCGCCGAACCGGCACCGAGAACGACTCCCGCCCGACCGTGCGCGCGCCCCCGGTCGTCGATGGTGACCTCACCCCCGAAGCCCACTGCGGCGGTGACTGTTCCGTCGACGAGTCCGGGCAGGAAACGTTCGCGCTGTTCGGTACTGCCAACGGCTGCCACCACCGCCGAGGTGATCATGGTCGAGACGAACAATCCCGGTGCGATCGCACGGCCCAACTCCTCGACGACCACCACCGATTCGGGCAACCCGTATCCGGAACCGCCGTACGCCGGGTCCACATGCAGACCGAGCAATCCCAGCTCGGCAAGTTGCGCCCAGAACGCGGGCGAGTCCTCTGTCGCGGCGTCGAGCAGTTCGCGCGCGGCCTGTCTCACCGCGCGGTCGGTGGCGAACTTCCGGGTGACCTCGGCCAGCGCGCGGTGTTCGTCGGTCAGTGCGATACCCATGAATACGTCCTCGGGGGCTGAGTCGATCGAGCGTTCGCGGGCAGGGAGGCTGTGATCGTGACGCGAACGAAGAGGTATTTACAGTATAGCTTTCGGTATGTCTGACGTGGGGAAATGCTGATCGGCGCCTTCGATCAACCGGGGTCCCGTGGATCGCGGTTCGCTAATTCGTTGACGTGGTTCAATGACATATGTCAGTATTACCGACATGGTCACCGGCAGGAAGATCGGCGACCTTCTCTCCTGAATTGATAAGGGGGAGAAGGAATTTGGTGATCACCCCATGAGCTCTGTGCGCGCCTGATTGACGCGAGTCAATGACGGGAGTTAGCTCGCCGCATGAGCGAAATCCAGGACAAGCCTCAGGGGCGACAGGCCCAACGTCTCCACACACGGAAGCGAGTGCTCGATGCGGCAGTTGCGGAATTCGGTAGAGCGGGCGCGGCGGAGGCCGACATCGCCACGATCGTCGAGGACGCGGGCGTGGCACGCGGAACCTTCTACTTCCACTTCCCGACCAAAGAGCACGTGCTGCTCGAACTCGAACAGCGCGAGGAGAAGCGCATCGCCGGGGAACTCGGACGGTACCTGCGGACACCGCACGATCTCGCGGGAGTGCTGGCGAAAGTCGTCCGGCTGGTCGCGGCTCTGGAGCGGCGATTGGGTAGCAAATTGTTCAAAGACCTACTCGCCGTGCACTTCTCACCGACCAGACCGTTGGACGACACCTGGCGAGAACATTCCGTGATCGCTTTGGTCGCCCAGGAGATCGAACAGGCCGCCGAGCGCGGTGAAGCGCAACTCGTCGTCGAGTCGTACCACAGCGCCGTGTTCTTCCTCATCGGCTTGTACGCCCTGCTCACCAGTACGAGCGGCTCGAAAGCGCTGCGCACCGCGGTGCTCGCCGACTACGTGACGACGACGCTGCGCAGCCTGGAGCCCCGATGACGCTGCCGCACCACACGATCCGCCGACAGATATGGAAACCCGATCATGCTTCTCGATCTCGTCCGACTTCTCCTCGCCTGGGGCGCGGTGGTGCTGATCATCGCCTTCTGGTACTGGATCCTGAGCAATATCGGGACATTCTGATCATGTGTACGGCTCCTGAACCGGCATGTACCCGCGGAGATCCACCGTGACCGCCACCCGGCCCGCCGCGTCGGTCGAACGCAGCTGCGCGGTGACGGCGGTTGCGCTGTCGGGTCGCCGCCGCGAAGGCGTCCGCCTGGTGACCGGCGAGCGGCGCGGCTTCGGCTTGAGCCCTGGACTCGGCATCGTCCATGTGCCGTATCCACAGCCGGTGCCCGACTGGAACCACACGACAGTGACCTGCGGCATCGCCCTGCAGTGTTCGCCGTCCAAGGACCGGATCGCGCGGTATCCGCTGCACGAGTTGTCCCCGCGGGAGCGCGGTGCGCTCTCGATCGTGGAGGGCGACGTCGCCGCGACCTGGGCCGGTGAGCGGTTTCCCGGACTGGTACCCGAGCTGCGCCGTCGGCTGCGCGCTCTGGAGTCCACCGATCCCGACCTGTCGGGCGAGGACATGATCGAGCGTGCCGTCGCGCTCGCTCGGTCACCGGGTGTGCTGGGGCAGTACCCGCTGCTCGGGAGCCTGCCGCTGGCCGTTGCGCCGCGTAGTCGCGTGTCGATCGCGGCGCGGCGGATCTACGGCCGGATGCCGTGGACCTCTACCCGTACCGACAGCTACCGCGTGTGGTCGGTACCGGTCGGCGGTGAAGGCGGCAGCCGGGCCTCGAACCTTCCGCCGCCGAGCCGACCCGAGAACGAGGACATCGAGATCCGCGCAGACCAGCGCGCGGGGATTCCCTATCCGGAGTGGAACCAGTGGACGTCGAGTTTCCTGCCCGACCACGTCGCCGTCCTGGAACGCCGCCAACCCACCTCGTCGAGCCCGATCACGCCCGCCGCACCCGAGGTGCGGCGCTGGTTCGAGGAACTCACCCATCGGTCCACGCGCGGTGGCCTCGTGGACGGGTCCGACCTCGACATCGACCGCTACATCAGCCACTACGTCGACACCCAGGTCGGCGCGACACCGCAACCACGGGTGTTTCGTGAACTGCTGCCCAGTGCCCGCGATGTCACGACCGCGGTCCTGCTCGACGGCAGTTCCTCGCTCGGCATCAACGGAGGCGCGACCTTCCGGTTGGAGCTGGACTGCGCGGACGCCCTCTCGCGGGCGATGACGGTCGCCAGGGAACGGCACGCGATCTTCGTATTCACCGGCAATACGCGCCATCGCGTGGAAGTCCGGTGCCTGAAGGACTTCGACGACCGGAACTTCGTCGATGTCGGCGGGCTCGGGCTGGCGGCCGGTGGCTACACCCGACTCGGCGCCCCACTGCGGCACCTGACCAGTCGGTTGCTCGACCAACCCGCGCAGCGTCGCCAGCTCATCATCATCGGCGACGGCCTCATCTCCGACGAAGGGTACGAGGGCCGCTACGCGTGGGCCGATGTGGCGCACGCTGTCGAGGAAGCTGTCACCGCCGGGATCGCCGTCTACTACATCGGCATCGGACCCGTCCGAGTCGATCCACTGCCCGAAGTCTTCGGGCCCACCCGCTCGCAACGGATTCGGCGGGTGGAGGAACTGCCCCGCGTTCTCGCACATATTCACCGAGAGTTGGTCGACCTATGACATCTGATTCCTATTTCGCCGGTGGCGGCGAGGTCGAACTGTTCGAACGAGCGTTCCAGCAACGCCTTCCGGTCATGCTCACCGGACCGACCGGCTGCGGTAAGACCCGATTCGTCGAGCACATGGGCTCGCTGCTGGGTCGCCCGGTGGTCACCGTCAGCTGCCATGACGACATCACCAGCTCGGATCTGGTCGGGCGGTTGCTCGTCACCGGCGGTGATGTGGTCTGGAACGACGGCCCGCTCACCAGGGCCGTGAAGGGCGGGGCCATCTGCTATCTGGACGAGGTGATCGAGGCACGCCACGATTCGCTGGCCGTGCTGCATTCGCTCGCCGACCACCGGCGCGCGCTCTACCTCGACCGCGCCGATGAGGTAGTGCAAGCCCCCGAATCGTTCATGCTCGTCTGTTCCTACAACCCGGCCTACCGCAGTTCGCTCAAGGTCCTGAAACCGTCGTTTCGGCAGCGCTTCGTCACCATCGCGATGGACTACCTGGCACCCGAGCGCGAAACCGACGTGGTGGTAACGGAATCCGGCGTCGATCGGGCCGTGGCGACGCGATTGGTGCACTGCGCGAACACTATTCGTGGCGCGGACGAGATATTCCACTTCGAGCCACCGTCGACGCGCGTACTGGTGGCCGCGGCCCGGCTCATCGCCGCGGGCGCGCGCGAGATCGACGCGGTGCAGGCCTGTGTGCTGGCGCCGCTGAGCACCGATACCGCCATCGGTGACGGCCTGCGCCAGATCGCCACCGCCGGTCTGCTCGCCGGCGAAGAACCCGTGTGACCACCTCGAGGAGAACGCTCTCATGAACGAGCAAGACCGTAGACGTAAGCGTGCGCTGATCGTCTTCCAATTCACCATCTATGGGTTTCTGCTGCTGATGTTCCTCATCCAGTTGCGGATGCTGATGACCAGTGACTGGTAGGAGAAG
>NZ_JBHWZY010000436.1:0-5752 GCF_042727815.1 Nocardia sp. NPDC060220 | reverse complement strand
GGTGACAGGTCCGGCGCCACACCGTCATGGGCAACCATGGCCTCCTCACGCCCGAGGCTCGGCCCGCCGGCCAGCAGACCGATGATCGGCCACGGCGCAGGTTCGGCCTTGACTTCCTCGAGGCCGAGGGCCTTGACCGCGTCGGCGTTCTTGATGCCGAAGCGGACGCCGGTGTCGGCGATGTAGAACAGGCTGTCCTTGCGACGGCTGTTCGGCTCGATGCCGGTGGACTGCACGTACGCGCCGGAGGCAGGCGGGATGAAGACCGTGTCGGCGTTGGGGCCCGCACCGTCGGCTTGCGCAAGGTCGACCATCTTCGCCTTGTCCGGGATCGGCAGGTCGATGCCGGTCAGCAGGGTCAGTTCGGCGCGGGCGGTGGCGTCGGCGTTGTCGGTGGCGCCGGCGATCGGCTTCCACGACATGCAGCTGACGGGCTGATCCTTGGCGGTGATCAACGTCGGCCGATCGCGCGGGTAGTCCTGCACCTTCAGCGTCTCCACATGCGGCGCGAAGGTGTAGTCAGTGGACTGAATCGTGGTGCCGTTCATCATCGTCGGATAGAAGTTTCGGATGATCTGCGCGGTCATCGTCGAAATCGACTGCAGACCTTCCTGCAGCACTACGAAGTTCTGATTCGGCTCGTTGAAGACCTGGACCACATCACCGATCTTGTGCCCGCTCACACTGTAAGACGGTGTGCCACCGGGATTGCTGATGGTCGGCGTGATCAACGGCAACACTTCAGGAATCGCGTTCAGCAGGCCCTCGCCGATCGGGCGCGGCGTCGTTCCTCCGACGCCGAGCGCCAGAGTGACCGCGGGATCGTCCATCTTCACGCGAGCACGCTTGCCGTCGTAGACCAGATAGGTCGCGTCCTTGCCCTTCACAAGCATGGCCTTACCGTCTTCGACCTTCGACGCCTTGGCGCCCAGACTCGGGTCACCGGCCAGCACCGACGTGGTCAGATCGGCGCTGCCGTCGGACTTGAGCCGATCGCACACCGTCCACGCCCGGCCCTTGCCGCCCTTGTCGTAGAGGATCGACGACGGGGCGCCCGGAATACCGATCAGCTGACCGCGGGGCTTCTTCCCGAGCTCGGACTCCTTGACGATCGCCGCCTTGGACGCCTCACCGGCCGCCAACCGGGCCGAGGCCAGGTTCAGCGCGGGATGCACCACATTGTCGACGACCACGTAGACGCCGCCGGATTCCTTGGCGATAAGAATCTTGCTGTCGCCGATCTTGTCCTGCGGGCGCAGCAGCGCGAGCACGCCACAACCTGCGAGGACCACGATGCCGAGCACCAGTCCGACCACGTAGGCACGGGTCTGCGCGCGCATCGGGTCGTGCAGCATGCGCACGTCCCGGCGCACCAGGGCGTGCTCCATTCGCCGCACCAGGAAGCGGTATCCGCTGACCTGCCAGCGCGTTGTGGGTTTTGAAGGCATGGTTCCTCCCCCGAACAGTGCTCTCGTCCGGGCAACACAGTACAGTTCCCGGCAGCAGTTGTTCGCATTCGGCCATCGGCCGATCGACAAATGGGTACCTGGGGGAGGAACGAATGGCTGAGTTCAACGGGGCGGGACCGCGCCCGCTGTTCGGTCGGATTTCGCTGCCGCACCTACTCATTGCGCAGGTCCTCGGCCTGATCGCGGGGGTTGTCGCGCTGATCTGCCGCATCGATGCGCTGATGTCGCTCGCCATCGCCGTCGTGGTGGCACTGGTGCCGCTGATCCCGATCGGCAAGCGCACGATCCTCGATTGGATCTCGACCATCCGCCGGTATTCCGCCAAGCGCGACTACACACTCGGCGACACCGTCGACTTCCGTGACACCGACGGGCGCTCGCTCGGCCTGTACTGGGACGGCAGCCGCGTGGTCACCGTGGTCGAGGTGCTGCCGCCGCGCGGCGGGCTGACCCGTATCGCGCGCACCGCCGTGCACGCCTCACACCTGTTGCCGCTGCCCGAACTGGCCGCGTGCCTCAACCAGCACGACATCCTGCTCAGCGGGATCGACATCATCAGCCACGGTCACCGCAGCCGGTCCGGCACCCCCGCGGGCGCGATCTACGAATCGCTGCTCGGCCCGCTGCCCGCGACCGCGCACCGCACAGTGTGGCTCGCGATCAGCTTCGACGCGGTGGCCTGCCCGGACGCGACGGCTCGTCGTGGTGGCGGCACCGACGGCGCTTCCCGCTCGGTCACCATCGCCACCCAGCGGATCATGCGCACGCTCGAAGACGCCGACTGCAACGCACGCATCCTCACCGCCCCCGAGATCCGCAAGGCCGTACAGCAGATCACCGCGGGTCTTGATCCGCGCACACTGAGTCAGCGGTGGAAGTACGCCGAGATCGGCAACGCGGTGAACATCGGCAGTGCGGTGGATCCCAAGCAGCTGGGTTCGGATCTGCTCGCCCAGCTGTGGGTAGCGCCGTCGCGGGGTACGACGGTCGCTGTGCGGTTGCGTCCCGGTAGCGACGCCGAATCCGTGAGTGTCGGCGCCGCATGGCGATTGACCGTGCGCGAGCTGCCCGAGAAGACCAAGTCCAAGGGCATGGTGTCGATGAGCGGACGCCATCGCGACGCACTGCTGGCGCACCTGCCGATCGCGGTGCCCGGTGTCGACGACACGATCCCGACCATCGAGTACCCGATCGACGTCATCGGCGCGCTGCACCTTCCGTCGTCGGGTTGCGGGCAGCTGCTGGGCTCCGACGACGAGGGCAACGGCGTCGCCACCAGGATCGTCGGCGCCGGTATCTCCACCGTGTACGTCGCCGGTGAGCTGTATCTGGCCCAGCAGTTGGTGTTCCGCGCGCTCGCTGTGGGCGAGCGGGTGCTGGTGCGCACCGACCGGGCGCAGGCCTGGGAGCAGTTGGTGACCACCGTCGGTAATCCGGAGCGGCTGACCATCGCCGTCGAAACACACCAGTCCGACGCGGGTTTCACCGCGACGGTGGTGGACGGTGTGCTCGCGCCCGCCCCGCACGCCGGTGTCACCACGATCTACCTCACCGGTGATCCGAACGGCTGGCCCGCTTCTCGCCCCGACCTGGAGATCTTCCAGCCGGGAGCGATCGGCAACCGCGTGGTGCTGCGTACGGGAACGACCAGGGTGAACCTCACGCTGGTGTCGATTCCGCGCGAGTCGACCTACATCGGCCAGCCGCGTGGTCAGCGCGCGATGGCGTCGGCCTGATCGGTTCGCCGTAGCTCGCGTCACCACGCGGGCGATGCCACCGCCGGCTCAGCCCGGATAGGGTTCCACCGTGCGAGCTGCCCGCAAAGTCGTTCCCCACCAGGCCAATTGGTTCAACATGCGATCGCAAGCGTCGATCGCGGCGTCGTCGTCGGTCATGCCGGTCTTGTCGAAGCGGCGTTTGGCCTGGGCGAAACTCACCGATTCGCGCACCGAGACCATGTGCAGTTCCGCGACCACCTGACGCAACTGCTCGACCGCGCGCAACCCACCCGACAACCCGCCGTAGGACACGAACCCGATCGGCTTGGCCCGCCACTCGTGCTTGGCGCTGTCGAGCGCGGTCTTCAGCGAAGCCGGATACCCGTGGTTGTACTCGGAGGTGACGGCGACGAACGCGTCCGCACCGGCCAACCTGGCCCGGAACGCCTCGACCTCCGGCGTCTCGGTGAGGTCCACCGGCAACGCCAGATCCCGCAGATCGAGCACCCCCACCTCGAATTCCGGCCGCTCCCCCAGGGCGGTGACCAGCCAGCCCGCCACCACGGGCGCGAATCGTTCGGGCCGGGTGCTGGCGACGATGATCTCCAACCGCAGCGGTGCATTCATGCCGCCGAGCTTATCGACCCCGAAATGCCCCGGTACCGGAGCCGCTGACCGGCTCGTGCACGATAGGGCGGTCGGTTTCGTTCATGGGGCGCAGGGGGTCGCACGTGTGATTATCGGACGTTGGCAGTTGGTGGAGACGTTGGGGACGTCGCGGGATTGGTCGATGTTGACCGCGGGTACCGCGCCGCGCGAGTGGGCCTCGTATCAGCGGGCTGTTCCGGCCCGGTTGCAGCCGTTGATCGCGGCCGCACACGAGACCGGGGCGCCGGTGGAGCAGATGTTGCCGAAGTCGCGCAACCCCTGGTCGGAGTTGCGATTTCGGGCCGTGCCGGTGCTGTGGCCGGACTCGTCCGTACATGCGGTGAAGGTGTGGGTGGGGCCGGAGGTCCCGGCCGACGAGCTTCGCGTGGCCCCGTTCCAGGTCGACGCGTACGCCCGCGTGGTCCGCACTCATCCCGCCGGGCTCGGACCCCACTTCGGTTCGGCCCCGGTCGAATACAGCGGTGCCGAGCCGTTCGAGCGGATCGAGCGTTTCGATCGCGCGCTGGAATTCGTTGCCACGCTGTACCGTTCGGAACCTCGGAGCCGATGGTCGGGCGTCGCCACCGTGCATTCGGCGATCGGCCCGCGTTCGCTGCTGGTGGCCGCGCGCAACGGCGACGCCGAGCAGCGGTTCACGTGGCGCGGAGTGTCCGTCGATGTCACCGACAGTATTGCCCCACAGAACAAGTCGTTCGAGGCAGCGACGCTGGAATTGCTGCGCGAGTCCCAGCCGGGCCTGTACCTGGTCATCGTCGACACCGCCCAGGTGCGCGCCGTGCGCTGGGTCACCGAGCCGGTGCCGGGGCTGACATGGCGCGGAGTCGACGAGCGAACCGTCCCGCATCCCGAGGACCGGCCCAGAATCGCCGCCCTGCGGGCCGAGGTGCTGGCAGGCGCCACGCGCGCCGGGTTGAGCGGGTTGCGGCTGGCCGCCGAGGCGGGTGGCTGGCTCACCGTCGACGTCGAGGTGTCACCGCTGCCCGGCGGCGGCGCGGCGCCTGCTTTCCTGCTCGCTCAGGTGCAGGTCACCGCGCAGCCGGGGTGATCAGGGCAGTTCGAAGGGCAGCGACACCCCGGCGTGCACGCGGCAGCGTTCGCAGGTGCCGGTGTCGTCGACCGCGGTGACCGCACGTCGCATGAGCTCTTTGAAAGGTCCGAGGTTCTTCTTGAATTCGGCGAACACATCGACGGCGTGCACACCGTCGCCCTCTTCCAGACCGGCATCCAAGTCGGTGACGAGAGCGACTGCCGCGTAGCACATTTCGAGTTCGCGAGCGAGAACAGCCTCGGGATGACCGGTCATGTTGACCAGGTCCCAGCCCTGCCCGGCGAACCAGCGGCTCTCGGCGCGGGTCGAGAAGCGCGGGCCCTGAACGACGACCATCGTGCCGGAATCCTCGACCCGAAGGTCACCGGCGGACTTCACCGCGGCGGCGCGCAGATCATCGCAGTAGGGATCGGCGAAGGAGACGTGGACACCGCCGCCGTCGAAGTAGGTCTGCGGGCGACCCGAGGTCCGATCGACGAGCTGATCCGGCACCGCCACGGTGCCGGGACCCCAATCGGCGCGCAGGCTGCCGACCGCGCACGGCGCGAACACCCGGCGCACCCCGAGCGAACGCAGCGCCCACATGTTCGCCTGGTAGGGCAGGGTGTGCGGCGCGAACTCGTGCTGCTTGCCGTGCCGGGGCAGGAAGGCGACGGCGCGGCCCTCGACCTCCCCGATCGCTACCGGCGCACTCGGCGCGCCATACGGTGTGTCGACCTCGACGTGCACCGCGTCGTGGTCGAAGAAGTCATAGAAACCGCTGCCGCCGATAACGGCGAGTGCGGGCCGGGGAAGCGAACTCATAGCGCCGATTCTTCCGCCCGGGCCGACCGCGCGCAGCACCGGGG
>NZ_JBHWZY010000435.1:0-5754 GCF_042727815.1 Nocardia sp. NPDC060220 | reverse complement strand
TGTCCGCCGGGTCCTCAGCCGCTGCCGAGCCGCTGGTGAGCGCCTTCAGGATCGCGGCCAGACTGTCGGCCGAACCGGTCGAGGCGTCGTCGCCCGTGCCGCCGGTGCCGGGTTCGGTCTCGTCGGCGACCTCGGTGCCGGTCTCGGTGTCCGCCGGGTCCTCCGCCGCCGACGAGCCGCTGGTGAGCGCCTTCAGGATCGCCGCCAGGCTGCCGGCCGAACCGGTGGTGGCCTCCTCGCCCGTGCCGCCGGTGCCGGGTTCGGTGACAACCGGCGGGACCTCGTCCGCGGTGGCGATGCCCGTGCCGAACACGGCCATCCCGGCGGCGATGACGATGCCGAAGCCGAGCGTGCGAATCTTCTTCATGAAATGAAACCCCTTGGTATTAACCATGATTGCCGACTTTGTTGCCGACTGAAAGTTTCTAACACGGTCGGCGGCGGCTCCCTAGCCCGCGACATTCGGGGCATTCGCCGAACCATTGCTGTGCATTTGCCCGTTGAGTGCCTGACGGCAGAACTCGTTTCGGGGATCTCATATCGATTGCTCGAAGACCGCCGTTCGGCACAACGATCGGGAGCTCGAACAAGATCATTACCGCTGGACGATCGATCAATCACACGAACCGCGGCAAGATCCCCGCAGCGAGGGATCGAGGCAGAGCATCACGCTTGTGCCGAACCTTGCTGTATACCCAGTTACTGATCGGCTTAGTCCATGATTGATATCACCATGAAAACCTGTAACGAGTTCCGGTGTGTAACCGATTGGGCGGCAGCCATATTCATGTTTTCCCGCCGTGCGCTGCGCTTACCGGAATATGTGCTGTCAGTTTTCTGCCAGATAGCTGTTTGCTCAGGGCCGCATGCCTTTTCGGGTATGCGGCCCCGACACGTGCGATATCGACCGGGATGGACCGGTCGCGCTACGACGGGCAGTTGACCGTGTACTCCCACTGGGTGTCATTCGGGCCTGTGACCCGAACGCTCACCGTCGAGGACGACCCCGCGGGCAACGAAACGACCCGAGATCCGGTGCCCTGGTTGGCATTGTCGCCGACGTAGCCGGTGTCGAGCACCTGCCCGCCCTCGTAGAAGACCTGAATGCGGTCGGGAATGTTGAGGGTTTCGTAGGTCAGGACGAACGAGGTCGGTCCGGTGACGCCGAGCTGATGCGTCGTGTTGGTGACGCCGGCCCCGCCGGACTTGGTCGAGCGGTTGCACGGCTGCACGCTCTCGGACGACCCACCGCTCGAGCTACCGCCGAGGATTCCACTGCCGGTATCGAGCAGATCCCCCAGAATCCCGCTGCCCGTGTCGATTACCCCGCTTCCGGTCTCGCCGCTTCCGGTGTCCGCGCCTGCCGCCGCGCCGGCGCTCGCGACCAGCGACAGCGCCGCCCCCACGAGAGCAACCGCGCGCAGAATCCCCCGATTCGAATGACTGATCTTGTTCACAACGCTTCCTCCACAACACTTCTCGCCACGGATCTGGATCAGGTGAACCCGCCGACGCGACCGAACGATCGCTGGGCAAGAGAAGTTCTACACGCGTTTCAGAGGAACCGGAATGCTCGAAATTCGGCCACCACGGTGTTCAGATGCCGAATAGTTGCCCGGTGGCGCGAGCCCGCGGTATTGACAGCCGGGCAACACTACAAAGTCAGCCCTCCGCGCCTCGGGCAATTTCTTAGCACGCAGAAGAAAACACCGGACGGTAGACCAAAATGGGCGCCAGAATTCCTTATGGCAACTTCATAGCGAATCGTTTTATGTCGATGAGTAAAGTCACAGCAATTGCCCGTAACGACACCTATCGGGATGACGATCGGCGAGATCCTCGAAAGCGTAAGGCCCCGAACACAATCCGTCGTGACGACCGATTCACCGTGCCCTGAAACCAGTAAGGGCCGCACACCCCCCTGGAGTGTGCGGCCCTTGCCGGTGGAGACTCAGCGCAAGGTTGCGGTGAGGTGTGGGTACCCCTTCTTGGGATGCAGGATGGAGAGATCCCAGCCGGATCCGACCTGGTCGGCGTAGATGTTCACCGAGGACGGAAGGAAGATCGGCTTGCCGAACTTGACCGCGTAAGTGGCCTTTTCGGGGACGCGGCCCTCGATGGTGCTGAGGATCGCTGCCGCCGACCACATGCCGTGGGCGATGGTCTGCGGGAAACCCATTGCCTTCGCGCCGATCCCGGAGACGTGGATCGGATTGTGGTCGCCGGACGCGGCGGCGTAGCGGTTGATCATCTTCTGATCCACGCGCTGCACGCGCAACGGGGGCGGGGGCACCTCATCGGCGGGGGGCGCCGACTTGGGACCGCCCGAGAGCGACGTGCGCTGCTGGTGCAGGAAGGTGGTCACCTGCCGCCAGACGAGTTCACGACCGACGCTGATCTCCGTGATCGCGTCCACCAGAAGACCTTTCGGGTGTTCGCGGAGGTTCTCGATATGGGTGGAGAAATCGAGGGGCTCGGCGACCGAGATCTCGCGGGTGCGTTCGATGACGTTCTCGAAGTGCACCGCACCGACCGCGCTGAACGGGAAATCCCGTGCGACGACGAGTTGCATCGCCAGCGGGAAGCTGAGGATGAACGGGTACGTCAGCGGCAAGGTGTCGCTGAAACGCAGGCCGGTGGCATGACAGTACGCGGCGAGATGGTCGGGGTCGACCCGCACGCCCTCGAGGACTACTCGACGGTCGGGCAGGGTGGGCTTGCGCGCCGACAGCGGAGCGGGCAGCGGGATGGCCCCCAGCGCCGCCTTGGCGTACAGGCCGCCGTTCTTGGGAACCTCGGTGAGGGTGATCGTCTGAGTCATCAGGCGCCGATCAGGCTCTGACCGCAGACGCGAACCACGTTGCCGCTCACCGCGTTCGACGCGGGGCTCGCGAAGTAGGCGATGGTCTCGGCGACGTCGACGGTCTGGCCACCCTGCAGCAGCGAGCTCATCAGGCGACCGGCCTCGCGGGTGCCGACGGGGATGGCGGCGGTCATCGCGGTCTCGATGAAGCCGGGTGCCACCGCGTTGATGGTGATGCCCTTCTCGGCCAGCAGCGGGGACTCGGCGTCGACCATGCCGATGACGCCCGCCTTGGACGCGCCGTAGTTGGTCTGGCCGCGGTTGCCCGCGATGCCCGCGATGGAGGACACGTCGATCACGCGCCCGCCTTCCTTGAGCACACCCTTGGCGACGAGGCCGGAGGTGATGCGGTGCGGGGCAGCGAGGTTGACATTGATCACCGAGCTCCAGCGGCCCTCGTCCATGTTGGCGAGCAGCTTGTCGCGGGTGATGCCGGCGTTGTGGACGACGATGTCGATGCCGCCGAAACGCTCGGTGGCGAAGTCGGCCAGCCGCTCGGCGGCGTCGGGCGCGGTGACGTCGAGGGCCAGCGCGGTGGCGCCGATCTTGTTCGCGGTGTCGGACAGCGCCTCGCCCGCGGCGGGGATGTCGGCGACGATCACGGTGGCGCCGTCACGGGCGAACACCTCGGCGATGGTGGCGCCGATACCGCGCGCGGCACCGGTCACGACGGCGACCTTGCCCGCGAGCGGCTTGTCCCACGACGCCGGGGCGACCGAGTCGGCGGAACCGACCCGGATGACCTGACCGTCGACGAAGGCCGACTTACCGGAGAGCAGGAAGCGCAGAGTCGACTCGAGGCCGGTCGCGGATGCGCCCGCTTCGGGGTGCACGTAGACGAGCTGGCCGGTCGCGCCGCGCAGCAGCTCCTTGGCGACCGAACGGGTGAAGCCCTCGAGCGCGCGCTGGGCGATCTGCTCGTCGACCGAGCCGACCAGTTCGGGGGTGGTGCCCAGAACCACGACACGGCCCGACGGCGCGAGGCTGCGCATGGCCGGCTGGAAGAACTCGAACAGCTGCGCGAGCTTGTCGATCGAATCGATGCCGGTGGCGTCGAAGACCAGCGCGCCGTACTTGGTGCCCGATTCGAGCGAGTCCGCGACGGTGTAGTCCGACAGCAGCGCGCGGACCGGCTCGGCCAGGCGACCCTTGCCGCCGAGCAGCACCGGGCCGGGCAGCGCGGGCTCGCCCGCCTTGTAGCGGCGCAGTTCGGCCGGCTGCGGGAGGCCCAGCTTGCTCGCGAGGAACGCGCCGGGGGCGGAGTGGATGAAAGATCCGTAGAGGTTCGGTGCACCCTTGCTCTTGGCTGCCACTGTTCCTACCTTCTCTGTGCTCGACGAGTGTGGTGACCGTGCTCCGCCCAGTGTCCCCCGTGTGAGCGCACACTTGCGGGTACGGTGTCGACAACGAACTTACTCCGGAGTAAGTTTAATGTAAACCGATACGACGCCGCGACCGCACGGGGGCCGATTCCAGCGGCCGGCGTTACCCGGAACCGACGAGACCATGGAGAACTCGAGTGACAAGCAAAGCCCGCTCGGCGACGGCCAAGGCCGCAGCTAAGCCTGCCAAGGCCGCGAAGACCCAGCGCCCGATTGCCATCGTTGGCGGCAACCGCATCCCGTTCGCGCGCTCCGACAAGGCCTACGCCAAGGCGTCCAATCAGGACATGTTCACCGCCGCCCTCGATGGGCTGGTCAGCCGGTTCGGTCTGCAGGGCGAGCGCCTGGGCATGGTCGTCGGCGGCGCTGTGCTCAAGAAGGTCGGCGAGCACAGCCTGATCCGCGAGAGCGTGCTCGGCTCGAAGCTCTCGCCCTACACCCCGGCCCACGACCTGCAGCTCGCCTGTGGCACCGGCCTGCAGTCGATCGTCACCGTCGGTGACGCGATCGCGCTGGGTCGTATCGAGTCCGGCATCGGCGGCGGCGCCGACACCACCTCCGACGCGCCGATCGGCGTGAGCGAGGACATGCGCGAGTGGATGCTCACCGCCAACCGCGCCCGGACCACCAAGGACAAGGTCAAGCTGGTCGGCCAGCTGCGCCCCTCGATGCTGGGCATCGAGATCCCCAAGAACGCCGAGCCGCGCACCGGTCTGTCGATGGGTGAGCACGCCGCCATCACCGCGAAGGAATTCGGCGTCGCCCGCGAAGCGCAGGACGAGCTGGCCTACCTCTCGCACAAGAACATGGCGGCCGCCTACGACCGTGGCTTCTTCGACGACCTGATCACCCCGTTCCTCGGCCTGACCCGCGACGACAACCTGCGTCCCGGCTCCACCGTGGAGAAGCTGTCGACCCTGAAGCCGGTGTTCGGCGTCAAGGCGGGCGACGCCACCATGACCGCGGGCAACTCGACCCCGCTCACCGACGGCGCGTCCGCGGTGCTGCTGTCCACCGACGAGTGGGCGGCCGAGCGCAACCTGCCGGTGCTGGCCCACCTGGTCGACTCCGAGGTCGCCGCGGTGGACTACATCCACGGCCCCGACGGCCTGCTGATGGCGCCCACCTACGCGGTCGCGCGCCTGCTGGCCCGCAACGGCCTGACCCTGCAGGACTTCGACTACTACGAGATCCACGAGGCCTTCGCCTCCGTGGTGCTGGCCACCCTGGCCGCGTGGGAGTCCGACGCCTACTGCAAGGAGCGCCTCGGCCTCGACGGCGCGCTGGGCTCGATCGACCGTAGCAAGCTCAACGTCAACGGCTCCTCGCTCGCCGCGGGCCACCCGTTCGCCGCGACCGGCGGCCGCATCGTCGCCTCGACCGCGAAGATGCTGGCGGAGAAGGGGTCCGGCCGCGCGCTGGTCTCCATCTGCGCCGCGGGCGGCCAGGGTGTGGTGGCGATCATCGAGCGCTAGTCCGCGCTGATCACGCACAGAAACGGCGGGTGTG
>NZ_JBHWZY010000434.1:0-5758 GCF_042727815.1 Nocardia sp. NPDC060220 | reverse complement strand
ACCGCAACCGGCAGCTGGATACCCTGCGCGAACTGGTCGGCACCGCCCGGCACGCGCACTGGCTGAATCCGGAACCCCAGAACCTGTGGGGGACAGGCGATTCAGCGGCACGCGACTACGGTTCGGTGATCGAGATGCACGAATGCCGATCAGCTCGGCAGCTGACCGAGGTGGTCTCCCGACTGTTGCCCGTCTGAAGGAGCTGACGATGAGTGTCGACGTCCTGGCTTACTGCCTGGCCAAACCGGGCGCCTGGGAGGACGAGCCGTGGGAGGGCGACACCGTCGCCAAGGTCGGCGACAAAGTCTTCGCGTTCCTCGGCGCGGGCACGTCGATCGGGCTCAAGTGCGGGCGTGACCGCACCGAAGCCGACGAGCTGGTCGACATCTACCCCGACGACGTCACCGTGTCGGCCTACATCGGCCGCTACGGCTGGAACAGCATCCGCGTCGGTGGCGCGGTGCCGGACGACGAACTACGCGAACTGATCGACGCCTCCTACGACGCGGTCGTCGCCAAGCTCCCGAAGTCGAAGCGCCCCACCGCCTGAGTACTTCAGCCGACGTTAAGCGGCTCACATGGCACGGCTACCAAGATCACGCCCATGCTGGCAGGGGCGTCGCGCGACGACGAGCGATCCGATCGACGGATATCGGATGCAGTGGTGGTTCTGCCGGGCTGTGCGCTCGCGCGGTCGGCGAGCTCCGCCCGGTGAACGATGCGTTCGCGAACGAGAACGATTCGCTTCGAGAAGAAGAACCTCACCTTCCGCCGGCCGGTGGCCTCGAGGTGGGTTCGGTCGGCGCAGGGCAGGCCACGGTGCTCGCGGCAGGTTCGTTCGGTGCGGATGCCGGTCCGCTGGCGCCGGGTTCAGGGGCTCGGGCGGCGCGGCGACTGGCCGGTATCGCCGCCGCTCGGCTGGCAGACGCTCCCGCGGCAGCGGAGGAGCAGCTGCGTCGGGCGCTGGTTGTCGGCGCGGGTGAGCTGGCCGGGCGCGAACTCGCCGCGATGCGCACGCAGCTGGTGACCGCGGTCGCCGCCCAGCCGGGCCGTGACCGCGACGTAGCCCGCGCCGCCGCCTCGGCCGCTGCCTGTTGGCAGCCGATCTCGTGTGCGGACGCGGTCCACCTGTGGCTGGTCGCGGGTCGTGCCTGGCATCGTGCGGGTCGGCACGGCGAAGCGGTGGTCGCCTTCGACCGCCCACTGCTCACCGGCCCTGTCGGCTACCCACCTGCCGAGCTCGCGCTGGTACGTGCCCAGTTCGCCGAATCGCTGAACCACGTCGGTCGCTACCGCCAGGCCGCCTGGCAGTTCACCGAGGCGGCACGGCTGATCGGCGGTATGCCCTCGTTGCGCCGCCGCCATGCCGATCTGGTCTGGTCGGCCGCGGTCGCCCGGGAGTGCTGTGGACAGGAGACCGAGGCGCTCGGCGGCTACCTGCGCGCCGCGGGCCTGTGGGGCGAACAGGACAAGATCGTGCCGCGGGCCCGCTGCCTGCGTGCCGCCGCCTGGTTGCAACTGCGCGGACCGCAGGGGCGTGTGCGTGGGCCTTGGTGGGTAACGATCGACGTGTTGTTGACCGAGTTGGACCGCCGGGTAGCCGCCGAGCCGGCCGCACACCTCGTCGAGGAGCTGAAACGCACCCGTGCCCAGTTCGCGCAGATGTGCGCGCAGGCGTCGGGACCTCGCGAGCGTCGCGATGGCGCGGAGTAGTCCGGTCCGCCTCGATCCCATGGGCCGGATTAAGCTCAGACCTCATGCACGAAACAGCTCGGCCGCGCCGCAAGCTCGGCGTCATGGGCGGCACCTTCGACCCGATCCACCACGGCCACCTGGTCGCGGCGAGCGAGGTCGCGAACCGGTTCGAGCTCGACGAAGTGATCTTCGTGCCGACCGGCCAGCCGTGGCAGAAGGTCAACAAGCAGGTCAGCCCCGCCGAGGATCGCTATTTGATGACGGTCATCGCCACCGCGTCCAACCCGAGGTTTTCCGTCAGCCGGGCCGACATCGAACGCAACAAGGTCACCTACACGGTGGACACCCTGCGCGAGATGCAAAACGCGCATCCCGACGCGGAGCTGTACTTCATCACCGGTGCGGACGCGCTGGCCAACATCCTGACATGGCAGGATTGGACCGAACTGTTCGAACTGGCGAAGTTCGTCGGGGTGAGCCGACCGGGTTACGAACTGAACACCGATCATCTCGAGGAGCATTTGCGGGACCTTCCCGCCGACGCCGTGACGATGGTCGAGATCCCCGCGCTGGCCATCTCGTCGAGCGAATGCCGCCGCCGCGCCGCGGAGGGTCGGCCGGTCTGGTACCTCGTCCCCGACGGCGTGGTGCAGTACATATCGAAGCGGCACCTCTACGTGCCCGCAGGAACGGAAGGTAGCTGACGTTGAGCCACATGAGCGAGGGTCTGACCCCGCAGGAGGAGACCGTATGAGTGCCTCTACCGAAGCGATCGAGATGGCCACGGTCGCCGCACTCGCCGCCGACGACAAGCTGGCCACCGATGTCGTCGTCCTCGACGTCTCCGAGCAGCTGGTGATCACCGACTGCTTCGTCATCGCGTCGGCGCCCAACGAGCGCCAGGTCAACGCGATCGTCGACAACATCGAGGACAAGCTGCGCGAAGCCGGCCACAAGCCGGTCCGTCGCGAAGGCACCCGTGAGGGTCGCTGGGCGCTGCTCGACTACGTCGATATCGTCGTGCACGTCCAGCACAACGACGAGCGCAACTTCTACGCACTCGAGCGCCTGTGGCGTGACTGCCCGGCGGTTCCCGTCGAAGGCATCGCCGCACTCCCGACTCCGGCCGCGGACGACGACGCGCAGGTAGAGGGAATCAACGAGTGAGCAAGTACGCCCATGTGCGCAACCTGATCCTGTTGCGGCACGGGCAGACCGAATGGAACGCGGCCGACCGGATGCAGGGTCAGATCGACACCGATCTCACCGAACTCGGTCGCCAGCAGGCCAAAGAGGCCGCGCGCGAACTGGGTTCACGCAACGCCATCGCGATCCACGCCTCCGATCTGCGTCGCGCCAAGGAAACCGCGCAGGCACTCGGTGACATCAGCGATCTGCCTGTCATCACCGATCCGCGGCTGCGCGAAACCAACCTGGGCGACTGGGAAGGCCTGACCCACCTCGAAGTCGACGCCGATTACCCCGGCGCGCGCGTGCAGTGGCGTCTCGATGCGACCTACACACCGCCCGGCGGCGAGAGCAAGCTCGAGGTGGGTGCCCGGTCCCTGCCTGTGGTGCGCGAACTGTACAACGAGCGGCAGGATTGGCCCGGTCGGACTATCATCCTGGTTGCGCACGGCGGGCTGATCGCTGCTCTGACGGCCGCGTTGCTGGAACTGCCACCGGAGAACTGGCCTGCCCTGGGTGGGCTGGCCAATACCAGCTGGGTGCAGCTTTCCAGCCACGGCCCGGACATCGATCGACCCGGCTGGCGCCTCGATGTGTGGAACGCAGCGGCGAAGGTAGCTCCCGATGTCCAATGAAGAGCCCGACCGATCAGTACCTGATGAGATGTTCCAGCAGGTGACGGCCAAAGCCGGACGGCAATTGCCGGACGCGCTATTCGGTCCGCCACCCGCTCGGCCCGCGCGCGCAGAGCGTGAGGAGCCGATCCGTTCGGTACCGGATGAGCTCTTCAAGCAGGTCACCGCACGCAGCGCGCGATCGCTGCCCGATGCCCTGTTCGGCCCGGTGCCCCCGCCGGTCGTCGCAGAACCCGAGCCGGTCGACTCGGCGGCAGACGTCGTCGAGTCCGGCTCGGGGACAGCAGATTCAGGGTCCCCGACCGCCGATGTTTCCCCAGACGGCAGTGTCGACGGCGATAGTGCGGTGACCTCGATCGGTGACGATGCCGAGGCCGCACGCGGCGCTGTCGACGTCGCATCCAGTTCCGCTGTGCAGGAAGCGGACAGCGAGACTTCCGGTGCCACGGCATCGGTGGATGTTGTCGCAGATGACGGTTCGACAGACGAACTCGGCGATGCGGATTCCGGTGCTGCACAGACCGTTACCGCCCAGTCCACTGCGGATATCGCCGCCGCTGCGGATGCGGTATCGGCTGCCGGCAGTGAGAAGTCCACGGAGCCGTTCGTCGATGACCCGGCAGTCGCCGAGTCGATCGTGGATGCCGCCGGATCTACGGATACGGCTGCGCCGAAACCACTCCGGCCGGAGGCGACCGATCCGGTTCAGGTCGATGCCGCTACCTCGTCCGAAGTTTCTTCGGCTGAGGTGGCGACCGCCGTCGAAACCGGTACTGCTGATGCGCAGGTCGATCCTCCCGCCGCACTTCCGGACGTGGACCTCGATATCGCGGACAGCTTGCTGACATCCTCGGCAACCCCTGTCGCGGATCCCGTGGTCGAGGTGTCCGCGAAACCTGCTGTCTCGCCCGGTGAATCGGGCGCTGCGGAGATCTCCGGTTCGCTGCTCGTCGAGGAAGTCGTGTCGCCCAGGCCGGTCGAGTCGGCAGCACCGCGTCCAGTGCTGCTCGTGATCGCCGACTCGCTCGCCTACTACGGGCCGAAGGGCGGGCTGCCTGCCGATGATCCACGGATCTGGCCGAATATGGTTGCCGCGGAACTGGATTGGGACGTCGAACTGATCGCCCGGATCGGCTGGACCTGTCGCGATGCCTACTGGGCGCTGATCGGAGATCCGCGCGTGTGGGCCGCGGTGCCGCGCGCCGGGGCGGTCGTATTCGCCGTCGGAGGCATGGACACGTTGCCGTCCCCGCTGCCCACCGCGCTGCGAGAGATGATTCGCTATATCCGTCCGCCGCGTCTGCGCCGTGGCGTGCGGGCGTCCTACAACTGGTTGCAGCCGAAGCTGTCGAAACTCGGTCGCCCGGTTGCCCTTCCGCCCAAGGTGAGCGTGGACTACCTGGAGCAGTCGCGGACCGCGCTGAATCATCTGCGTCCGGAGCTGCCTGTCGTGGCGGTGCTGCCGTCGGTCCACAAGTGCGACGCCTACGGGCGGGTCCACCGGGGCAGGGCGCGGGCGGTCAAGGCATTGCAGGCGTGGTCGGGCCGTACGTCGGTGCCGCTCGTCGACCTCGGCGAGGCCGTGCGCGACGACATCGAGTCGGGATCGGCGAACCCGGATGGCATCCACTGGGGCTGGGCCGGGCACGCGGCGGTGGCGACGGCGATGACGAAGGCGCTGCAGGAGGTCCGGTAGTCCGTGGCCGTTGTGGTGGTGACCGATTCGGCGGCGGGGTTGTCCGCCGATCTCGTCGCCGAGCTCGGCATCGAAGTGGTGCCCTTGCATGTGCTCGTCGGTGAGCACGAGATCCGGGAAGGCGTCGACCCGATCGAGATCGACTACACCGCCGACTCGGTCACCACGTCGGCCGCCTCGCCCGGAGAACTGCGCGAAGCCTACGAACGAGCGCTGAGCCTCAGCGACGGCGACGGTGTCGTGGCCGTCCATCTGTCGCGCCGATTGTCGGCGACGTGGGAGTCGGGCCGCCAGGCGGTGCGCGACATGGGCGCCGAAGATCGTGTGCGCGTTGTCGATTCGCTCGGGGCAGGCCTGGCGACCGGTCTGCCCGTGCTGGCCGCCGCGCGTAAGGCGAGGGCAGGCGAGGCGTTGAACGATGTCTACGAGCGCGCAGTGTCGGCCGCGACCCGTTCGCGCACGTTCATCCTGGTCAACCGCACCGAGCAACTCCGCAAGGGTGGCAGGCTGAGCAGCGCCGCAGCGTTCTTCGGCAGTGAACTGG
>NZ_JBHWZY010000433.1:0-5769 GCF_042727815.1 Nocardia sp. NPDC060220 | reverse complement strand
GGGCGATCTGGGCATCGAGGACGGCCGCGACGCGTGTGGCCAGCGCGTCGATGTCGGGCGAGGGATGCTGGAGGAACATACTCACCACGATCTCGCCGTGGGCGAAGGTGGCACCGATCGTCTTGATGCCGGGCCGCCAATGCGCGTGTGCGGCAGCGTAACCGGGGATCGCCACCGGCTGATTGTCCGGACTCACCCGGAAATCGGTCGCCTCGAGTTCCCGCGCCGCCTCCTCGGCGGTCTTCGCGCCGGGAAACCGCGCCAGCACCACCCTGGTGATCCGCGCGTCGGTCTCGATCGCCGGTTTCGCCTTGTCGAAGGCTTGGCTGCCCTCGGCGACGTCGAAGGCCACGATCATCCGATGCCGTTCCAGCACGGGAAGATTCACATTCGAGATCGCCGAGGTGTCCGAAGCCCGCCGTGGGGTGTCCAGGACATCGGTGCCCCAGCTGTGGGTCAGCGCCGGATCGACCTCGTGCGGCAACACCACCGCGCCCGCCATCCGCAGCCCTTCCAGAATCGGCCCGTCCGTGGACTTTCGGCCCGCCTCGATATCGGCGGGCGCCGTCGTATAACTGCCCACGCCGAGGGGGCGGACATCGATCTCACCCGGCGTCGCGGTGCCCTCGACGGCGCCGCAGCCGACGAGCAGAACGGCGAGCGAGCCCAGCGCCAGTCGTGCGGTCACAGAGGTGCGGTGCTCAACCATTGGTCGATCATCTCCTGATGGGTGTGGCCCTTCCAGTACACCTGGAGCAGCACAGTCGAATACGGCGCGGCGTCGAATCGCACCAGCAGCCATGGTCCGGTGGAGCCGTTGAAACTGTGCACTGTCAGCGGTCTGCCGTACCGCGACCGCGGCTGCTGGGTCGCCCCGGCGGGCAGGGTCGCGACGAACCGTTCGACGGTCCCGGAATCCTTGTGTGCCATCACCTGCACGTGCAGTCCTTCGCGGTCGGTGCAGTCGAACCCCGTATCCCACATCGCCTCCGCGCTCTTCGTCGCGAAACTGCACCGCAGTTCCCGATACCCTGCACTGTCGGGACTCGCGGGCAGCAAGTCGGGGAACATCGCGATCGTGGGCCGCGCCGCCGCCCACGCGTCGACGGTGGTGGGCGGCGCGACCGTTGCGCTCGTCGGAACGGCGCCGGTGCTCCCGGAATCTCGGATCGACAGGACCACAGTTCCGATCGCGATCATGGCGACCGCCCCGAGTGCGCCCGCTACCCACCACCCGGCGTTCCGGCGACGCGCTCCAGCACGAGTGGCGGTGTCGAGCTCGGCCCGATTGCCGGCACCGAACGTCGGGTTGCCCGCGACGCCGGTCCCAGCTACCGCGTCTGGGCCTACCCTGCTGACCTGTGGCCCTCGCACCAAGTGGTCGATCGGCTGAGCCGGTCCGACGGGGCCGGTCATCGGACGAGCTGGAGCGGTTCCGGTGGTCAGGGCCGTGGACGCCGCCGCGACCATCGCCGCACAACTGGGGAATCGATGATCGGGATCCTTGGCGAGGGCGCGCGCGAACACCGCGTCCATCGCAGCGGGCATGCCCGCCGCGATCTCGCTGATCCGCGGCACCGGCTGCATCAGATGCGCACCGATCAACGCCCCCGCATGGGTCGCGGTAAACGGTGGGCGCCCCGCGAGCAGGTGAAACAGCGTGCACGCCAACGAATACTGGTCCGACCGCGCGCCCGCGGTGCGCCCGTCGAGCTGTTCGGGCGCCGCGTAGCGCAGCGTCGCGACCAATGTGCCGGTCTCGGTCAGCGCTGTGCCCTCGTCGACTGCCTTCGCGATGCCGAAATCGGTGAGCAGCACCCGCTCACCGCTGCCGCCCGCGCTCTCGCTCAGCAGAATATTGGCGGGTTTGACATCGCGATGCAGGAGCCCGGTCGTGTGCGCGCAATCGAGCGCGTCCGCCGTCGACCGTGCGATGTGCAACGCCCGCCGCGGTGCCACAGCCCCTGTGCGCAGCGCCGTTTCCGCGTCGCTGCCCGCGACGTACTGCATCGCGATCCACAGCCGCCCGTTCTCGTTTCCGCAGTCGTGGATCGCCACGATATTCGGATGATCGAGGCGCCCCGCGAGATCGGCCTCGCGCTCGAATCGACCCCGGAACACCGGATCCGCCGAATACGAGGAGTGCAGCAATTTCACCGCGACCAGACGCGGCAACCGCGGGTGCCGGGCGGCGTACACACTCCCCATCCCGCCCGCCCCGAGCACCCGCTCGATCCGATAGCCGGCGAAAAGGTCACCGGCCCTGAGCTCGTGCATGGTGTCACGCTAGCTCAGGACCGGTGGCGCCGCGATCAGCACGCTCAGCGGCGGATCCCGCGCACAGCCAGTGCCGCCGAGACGGCGGCGACGAGCGTGATCGCCGCGCAGATCAGATGCACGACCGCGACCGCGCCGGCCGCCGATGACGCGGTCGCTCCCACCAGTTCGAAGAACACCGACCCGATGCTCGCGATCCCGACCACGGTCCCCAGTTGCACGCTGGTGACGAGAATGCCGCTGGCGTCGGCGGCGAGTGTCACCGGTACCGCGGCCAATGCCCGTGTCATCAACGGGCTGAACGCCAGCCCGTTACCGAGACCGAAGACCCCGAACGCGATCGACGCCGCGATACCGATACCCGCGCCGTCGCCCAGCAGCCACGCGAGCCAGCCCAGCGAGGCCGCGCTCATCACCAGCCCGAACGGAATCATCCTCGCGTGCAGCGTGGCCGGAACGCGCTGCCAGGACAGTCCGGCCACGGCGAACGCCGCACCCATCGGCAAGAACTGCATGCCCGCCCGCAGCGCGCTGTAGCCGAGGTCGCTCTGCATGTGGATGGCGCTCACGAACAGCCAGCCGCCGAAGGTCCCCATCACCATGAGCAGGGTGGCGGCAGTCGCGAGCAGACCGGGCGCGCCGAGCGCCTGCGGCGCGAACAGGGGATCGCGGCCGCGCCCGGCGACCGCCCGCTCGACCACAACGAACACCGCCAGCCCGAGCACACCCGCTCCGAGACACAGCCACGACCACCGCGGAAACCCGAGCTCCCGGCCGAGCACCAGCGGCACGACCAGCAACAACACGGTGGCCGTGAGCGTCACCAAGCCCAGCCCGTCGACCGTTCGATCGGTGCGGGCGACGGTGACCGGGAGGACACGTGGAGCCAGCACCAGCAGTGCGATGCCGATCGGCACATTCACCAGGAACACCCCACGCCAACCGGTGCCGCCCAGATCGGCGTCGACGATCAATCCGCCGAGAATCTGGCCCGCCAGCAGGCCACCGGAGACGATCGCCGCATAGATACTCAGGGCTCTGGCTCGCGCCGCCCCGGCGAACGTGCGCTGGATCAACGTCATCACCTGTGGCGCCATCGCGGCCGCCCCGACGCCCTGACCGAACCGGAACACGATGAGCGACAGCTCGTTCCATGCCAGTCCACACGCGAGTGACGCCAGGGTGAACCCCGCCAGCCCCGCGATGAAGGTGCGTCGCTGCGTGAACCGATCACCCAGGCGCGCACCGCCGATCAGCAACACCGCGTACGCGATCACATACCCGGCGACGATCAATTGCAGTGCGGCCCCACCGGTGTCGAGGCTCGACCGAATGGACGGAATGGCGACATTGACGATGGAGCCGTCGAGCACCGTCATGAACTGGCCGGTGAGGATGACGACGAGCACGGCGATCGACCGCCTGCCCACCACCGAATCGGGCACCGGGGCTGGTTTGAGCATCTGGATCATGCTCAGATCCTGGGACCGGATGCACAGGATGAATAGGAGCCCACCGATACGGGTACTCCCGATACCCCGCTCGCGGCCTGCCCCGGATGGAGTCGGAATAGCCTGTCTGCCAACGTAACCGATGCTCTAGGCTTGATTCGTCCAGTTGGCTCCGATGCTCGAAAGGCGCTCCCGATGTCGCATTCTTCTGCCGCCTACCCCAGCGCTGTTCCGGTCGGGGTGGACACCACCCGTGCGAGTATCGCGCGTGTCTACGACGCCGCACTCAACGGCAAGGACAACTACGACGTGGATCGCGCAGTGCTGGACCAGGTCCGCACCGTCGCTCCGCAGGTCAACGACCTGGCCTGGGCCAACCGTGACTTCCTGATCCGCACCTGCCGATTCCTGGCCAGGGCGGGCATCGACCAGTTCCTCGACCTCGGATCGGGTCTGCCCACCGCGGAGAACACCCACCAGGTGGTCCAGCGGGTGAACCCTCAGTCCAAGGTCGTCTATGTCGACAACGACCCGTCGGTGCTCGTCCACGCGCAGGCATTACTGGCCAGCAACAGCCGCACCCGCATCGCCGAAGCCGACATCTTCCGCCCCCTGGAAGTTCTCGGCAACGAGACGGTCCGCCGCGAACTCGACTTCACCCGCCCGCTGGCGCTGTTCCACATCGGCACCCTGCACCACTATCTCGGCGACGACGGCCCCGCCCTCATGCAGACCTACATCGACGCATTGCCCTCGGGCTCGTTCGTCGCGATCGCCCACTTCCACGACCCGGAAACCGCCGAATACAGTGAGCTGGCCCGGAAAATGGAAGAGAAGTTCATCCACAGCCCGATGGGTAGCGGCCGCTTCCGCACCCGCGACGAAATCCAAGCCATGTTCGGCACCCTCGACATGGTCGAACCCGGCCTCGTCCGCTGCGACGACTGGTGGTCCGACGGCCCCCACCTCACCCCCCTCTCCGACGTCCGCAACTGCATCGTCGGCGGCGTCGGCCGCAAACCCTAGCGCCGCGATCCGGATCCGAGTTCCCGGCGCTACCTTTCGGGGCGCTGGGTTATTTCTTGATGGTGCGGGCGAGAATGCCGAGAGTGGCCCGCAGCGCGGACTCGGGAATGATCGGGAAGATAGCTGCTTCGCGGTAGCGGGGCGCGATCCTGCTCCAGTCGTAGTACGAGGTGACCAGGGTGCCGATGTCGCTGGGCTCGAGGCGATATCCGTACAGGTGCTCGATCGGCGGTTGGATGGCGCCCGAGATCGTCCACTCGAGATGCTTGTCCTGCTCGAACTCGGTGATGATCACTGTGACGTCGTATTTGCCCATCGGGAAATCGTTGAGGGACTCACGATCCATGTGCACGATGAACTCGTCGCCGACGCCGGTGACGGGCTTGCCCTCCGCCGATTGCAGCATGCCCGAACTGTCGATCGCTACGTGCCCTTCGGGGGAACACAGCAGTGTGAAGATTTCCGAGGGTGACGCGGGGACCTGCCGCTGCACTTCGAACCGTTCTACCGTCATGTCGTCCACCCTCGCACACTCGGCGTCGATGCGGTCCGCCACTGACGCCAGCTGAACCGGACGGCTACGCGTGCGCGGCAGGTCCGATCGTCCCGCTGCCGTCACCTCGGTGAGGTGGCCGGTGGGCGGGCGATCGATGGAGTCGGACGCGGCGGCTTCGTCGTGGGCGGGGGCATGGTCGTCGTCGGCGACGTGGTCGTTGTCGACCGCGCCGATGTGGTCGTCGGCGCCGCCGGTGTCGTGGATATCGCCGGTGACCGGGATGTCGTGGTCGAACTCGGCGGATCGGTTGTTGTCGTGCTGCCGGGCGGTGCCGTCGTGGTGGTGCCCGGCACTGTGGTGGAAGTGACGGTGACGGTCGAGGGATCAGCAGACGTCGTCACCGTGCTCGGATCGGCTGTCACCGTGATCGTCGACGTGTCAGTCGGAGTCATGGCGACGGTCACCGTGGAGGTCGGGGTCGAGGTGACGGCAGCTGGGCCCGGCACATCGGAGGTGTCC
>NZ_JBHWZY010000432.1:0-5806 GCF_042727815.1 Nocardia sp. NPDC060220 | reverse complement strand
ATTCCTCGCCCTGCGTGGACTGTTCCGCCTGCCCGCGACTTCCTAGCCCTTACGCTCGGCCAGGCGGTCCAGCAGGCGCTTGTGGACCGCCGGCGGGAGCATGTCGCTCACGTCGCCACCATAGGCCGCCACTTCCTTGACCAGCGAGCTGGACAGGAAGCTCAGGGACGGGTTGGTGGCGATGAAGAAGGTGTCAACGCCGGCCAGTTTGTGGTTCATCTGGGCCATCTGGAGCTCGTAACCGAAGTCGCCCGCGTCGCGCAGCCCCTTGACGATCGCGCTGATCCCCTCCTGCTTGGCGAAGTCCACCGTGAGGCCCTGCCAGGAGGCGACGCGCACGTTCGGCAGGTGGGCGACGGATTCGCGCAGCAGTTCCATGCGCTCCTCGACGGTGAACATGCCCTGCTTCTTGGGGTTCACATTGACGGTGACGATCACCTCGTCGAACTGGGCGGCCGCGCGAGCGAACACGTCGAGGTGACCGTTGGTGACCGGGTCGAAGGAGCCGGGGCACAGTGCTGCAGCCATACCTCAGAGACTATCTGAGAACTGAGACGGCCCGTGCCGGGCGGCTCGTCATTCAGTGTCGGTGGTGCGTGTCACACTCGTGGATGATGAGCCGCCACACGACTTTCCGGTATTGCCTCGACCCCACAGTCGAGCAGTCCGACATGCTCGCAAGGCATGCCGGTGCGGCCCGATTCGCGTTCAACCAAAGCCTCGACTTCGTGAAAACCGCTCTCACCCAACGCAAAACCCGCCCAGCACATCCGGTCCCATGGACTCGGTTCGACCTGATCAAAACGTTCAACACCTGGAAGAAGACCGAAGCCGCAGGACGGGTCTTCACTGTCGACGCGGCTGGGGTCACCGACGTACAGGTAACCGGGTTGGCATGGCGTGCCCAGGTGTCTCAGCAAGTTTTCGAGGAAGCCGCCGTCGACTGCGGTCGCGCGCTGGCCGCGTTCTCTGATTCCAGAACCGGCAAACACGCGGGTAAACGGGTCGGGTTTCCCCGGTTCAAGAAGAAGGGTACAACCGTCCCGGCATTCCGGATCCGTAACAAGCCCGCCAAGTCGGGGCGAGCGTCGATCCGAGTCGGTGACCAGGGACGCGCTCGGTCAGTGGCGTTGCCTGGGATCGGCGCGATCCGGGTACGCGAGGACACCCGCCGGTTGCGGCGGATGCTTACCAAAGACCGGGCGAGGATCCTCTACGTCACCGTCGCCTATCGGGTGCGACGCTGGTGGATCAGCCTGACCGTCGAAGCATCTGATCTCCACACAGCCCATCGTCACCGGCCCCGGGAACACGCTGATCACGGTGGCTGGGTCGGGATCGACCGCGGTTTGACCGCGTTCGCTGTCGCCGCGAACTCCACCGGTGCCGAGGTCGCTCGTATCACCAACGCCCCCAAACCACTGATTACCGGGCTGGATCGTCAACGACGGATGGCGAAGTCGGTGACTCGGAAGCAGAGCGGGTCCCGCAACCATCGGCAGGCGGTTGCCCAGCTGGCCCGCCACCATCACAAGGTCGCCAACATTCGCCGTCATTTCGCTCATCAAGTTGCTAACCAGTTGGTCAAGACCCACGACCGGCTCGTAGTCGAAGACTTGAACGTGGCGGGAATGCTCGGCAACCGTCGTTCGGCCCGCGCGATCAGCGACGTCGGATGGGCCGATTTCGCGCGACTGTTGGTCTACAAGCAGGCATGGCACGGTGGCACGGTCACCGTCGCGGATCTTTGGTTTCCATCGAGTAAACGGTGCTCGGCCTGCGGCGCACCCAATCCGACGCTGTCGTTGGCGGATCGCATGTTCGTCTGCGAATGTGGGTTTCGCGCTGACCGGGACCATAACGCGGCGGTCAACCTCGCACTGTGGCCGACGATTGAACAAGACTTTTCACGATCCCCGGACCCCCGAGCAGGAGGCCGGGTTACCAAAGTCCGCCGACGGGAAGGCTCTGACCGACACCCTGTGGGTGTCGGTGAAACAGTCCTGGTAGACGCGGGAACAGAGGTTCACGCCACGCTTGTGGCGTAAACCGACGACGCCCGAGAAGGGCGGTGTCCGGGATGATCTAGGTTTCCGGACACGCTGTAGCACCGAACTCGGCGAGCTCGACTCTGGTCTCCCCGTATTTGCGTGTCTTCAACGCCACATAGCCTGCGGGCCAGGTGATCTCGGGTGAGCGGCTCGACCGTTCCACCACCACCAGCGCTTCCGGCGCGAGCCAGCCGTTGTTCGCCAGCGCGGTGAGGTCGGCGATCACGTCCTCGGTGCTCACGTCGTAGGGCGGATCCGAGAACACCACGTCGTAGGCCCTCGGCGCGGATTGCTTCAGCACCGAGGACACACTGCCGAGCCGCAGTTCGGCACCGGGTAGACCGAGCTCGGCGATATTGGCGCGCACCACCTCGCCCGCCTTGCGATCGGACTCCACGAGCAGCGCCCGCTGCGCCCCGCGCGACAGCGCTTCCAACCCCAGCGCCCCCGAGCCCGCGTACAGGTCGAGGACCAGCGTGCCGTCCAGATCGAGGCGGGCGTCGATCGCGCTGAACAGCGCTTCACGCACCCGATCAGAGGTAGGGCGGGTACCGGCGGGCGGCACCTTCAAGCGCCGCCCGCCCGCCACACCCGCGACGATGCGTGTCATTCCGACTCGCGTGCGACCAGTTCCACCAGCAGGTCGCCGCCCTCGACCTGGGCCACCTTGGTGGTCGCGATCCGGCCCACCACGCCACCGCGCGGCGCGGTGATGGCCGCTTCCATCTTCATCGCCTCGATGGTGCCGACCGTGTCGCCGGCGTGGATCTCGTCGCCCTCGGACACCGCCAGGGTGACCACACCGGCGAACGGTGCCGCGATGTGGCCCGCGTTGTTCTTGTCCGCCTTCTCCGCCGCGGGCACCTCCGAGGCGACGGACCGGTCACGCACCGCGACAGGGCGCAACTGCCCGTTCATGATGCACATGACCGTGCGCATACCCTTCTCGTCCGGCTCGGAGATCGCCTCGAGGCCGATGAGCAGGGTGACGCCCTTCTCCAGCTGCACGCGGTGCTCTTCGCCGCGGCGCAGGCCGTAGAAGAACTGGTTCTCCGACAGCCCGGTGGTGTCGCCGTACTTCTCGCGGTGGGCGTTGAACTCGGCGGTCGGGCCGGGGAACAGCAGCCGGTTGAGCGTGGCGCGACGCTCGGTGGACGAGCCGTCGAGGGCCTTCTGATCGGCCGGGCTCAGCGGGGTCTCGGGCTTGGGCTCGTTGCGCCCGGCCAGCGCCTTGCTGCGGAACGGCTCCGGCCAGCCACCGGCCGGGGTGCCCAGCTCACCGCGCAGGAAGCCGATCACCGAATCGGGGATGTCGTACCGGCCCGGGTCGGCGGCGAAGTCCTCGATGTCGACACCGGTGCCGACCAGGGCGAGCGCGAGATCACCGACGACCTTCGACGACGGAGTCACCTTGATCAGGCGACCCAGCAGCCGGTCGGCGGCCGCGTACTTGGCCTCGACCTCTTCGAACCGGTCGCCCAGGCCCAGTGCGATCGCCTGCTGACGCAGGTTCGACAGCTGACCACCCGGGATCTCGTGGGTGTACACCCGGCCGGTCGGCGCGGGCAGACCCGACTCGAACGGCGCGTAGACCTTGCGCAGCGCCTCCCAGTACGGCTCGAGATCGCACACGTTCTGCAGGTTCAGGCCGGTGTCGCGATCGGTGTGCGCGGTGGCGGCCACGATCGCCGACAGCGCGGGCTGTGAGGTGGTGCCCGCCATGGCCGCGGACGCACCGTCGACCGCGTCGGCCCCGGCCTGCCAGGCCGCCAGGTAGGTGGCCAGCTGGCCGCCGGGGGTGTCGTGGGTGTGCACGTGCACCGGCAGATCGAAGTTGCTGCGCAGTGCGGTCACGAGTTTCGCGGCGGCGGGGGCACGCAGCAGACCGGCCATGTCCTTGATCGCGAGGACGTGCGCGCCCGCGTCGACGATCTGTTCGGCCAGCTTCAGATAGTAGTCGAGGGTGTAGAGCGATTCGTTCGGGTCGAGCAGGTCGCCGGTGTAGCTGAGCGCGACTTCGGCTATGGCGGTACCGGTTTCGCGGACCGCGTCGATCGCCGGGCGCATCTGGTCGACGTTGTTGAGCGCGTCGAAGATGCGGAAGATGTCGATACCGGTGGCGGCGGCCTCGGAAACGAAAGCGCGCGTGACCTGTTCGGGGTAGGGCGTGTAGCCCACGGTGTTGCGACCGCGCAGCAGCATCTGCAAGCAGATGTTCGGCACGGCTTCGCGCAGCGCGGCCAGGCGCTCCCACGGGTCCTCGTGCAGGAACCGCAGTGCCACATCGTAAGTCGCGCCGCCCCAGGCTTCGATCGAGAGCAGTTCGGGGGTCAGCCGCGCGACATGACCCGCCACACCGAGCAGACCGTTGGTGCGGACACGGGTGGCCAGCAGCGACTGGTGTGCGTCACGGAAGGTCGTGTCGGTGACGCCGAGCGCCCTCTGCTCGCGCAGGGCCTTCGCGAAACCCTCCGGGCCGAGAGTGAGCAGACGCTGGCGCGAACCGTCCGGCGGCGGCAGCGTGAGGTCGACAGCGGGCAGCTTGTCGTAGGGGTACACCGTGGTCGGGCGGTCGCCGTTCGGCTTGTTGACGGTGATGTCGGCCAGATAGGTCAGGATCTTGGTGCCGCGGTCGGCCGAGCCGCGCGAGGTGAGCAGTTCGGGACGCTCGTCGATGAACGAGGTGGTGACCCGGCCCGCCTGGAAATCGGGGTCGTCGAGCACCGCCAGCAGGAACGGGATGTTGGTCGTCACGCCGCGGATACGGAATTCGGCCAGCGCCCGGCGGGCGCGCGCGGCGGCGGCGGGCAGGTCACGACCACGGCAGGTGAGCTTCACCAGCATCGAGTCGAAGTAGGCGCCGATCTCGGCGCCGAGATTCGCGCCGCCGTCGAGGCGGATGCCCGCGCCGCCGGGGGTGCGGTAGGCGGTGATGCGGCCGGTGTCGGGGCGGAAGCCGTTGGCCGGGTCCTCGGTGGTGATGCGGCACTGCAGGGCGGCGCCGCGAATCTGCACCGTCTCCTGGCTCAGCCCCAGGTCGGCGAGGGATTCGCCCGCCGCGATGCGCAGCTGCGACTGCACCAGGTCGACGTCGGTGATCTCCTCGGTGACCGTGTGTTCCACCTGGATGCGCGGGTTCATCTCGATGAACACGTGGTTGCCGCGCTCATCCAGGAGGAACTCCACGGTGCCCGCGTTGATGTAGCCGATCTGGCGGGCGAAGGCCACCGCGTCGGCGCAGATGCGCTCGCGCAGTTCCGGTGACAGGTTCGGGGCGGGCGCGAGCTCGATCACCTTCTGGTGGCGACGCTGCAGCGAACAGTCCCGCTCGAACAGGTGCATGACGTTGCCGTGCTGGTCGGCCAGGATCTGTACCTCGATGTGGCGCGGGTTCACCACCGCCTGCTCGAGGAACACCGTCGGATCGCCGAACGCCGACTCCGCTTCGCGCGACGCGGCCTCGATCGACTCACGCAGCTGCTCGGGCGCGGCGACCCGGCGCATGCCACGGCCACCACCACCGGCGACGGCCTTGACGAAGATCGGGTATTCGAGTTCGGCCGAGGCGGTGAGCAATTCGTCGATATCGGCCGAGGGCTCGCTGGACTTCAGCGTCGGCAGTCCGGCCGCCTTCGCCGCCGCGATGGCCGTGGCCTTGTTGCCGGCCATCTCCAGGATCTCGGCGGTGGGGCCGATGAAGGTGATGCCCTCGGCGGCACAGGCCGCGGCGAGGTCGGGGTTCTCCGACAGGAAGC
>NZ_JBHWZY010000431.1:0-5808 GCF_042727815.1 Nocardia sp. NPDC060220 | reverse complement strand
TGGGCGCGCAGGTGGCCGCCGCCGCGGACACCGAGTCCGACCCCTGGACGCAGCTCACCACCGGCTGCGCCGCGTTCCTGCGAGCCTGCGCCGACCCCCGTGTCCAGCGCATCCTGCTGATCGACGGCCCCGCCGTCCTCGGCTGGCACGAATGGCGGGCCATGGACGAAGCCAACTCGGCTCGCCACCTCGACGAAGCCCTGCGAACCCTCGTCGACGCCGGTGTCCTTGCTCCGCAACCGATCGCCCCGCTGACCCAACTGCTCTCCGGCGCGATGAACGAAGCCGCGCTGTGGCTGGCCACCACCACCGCCCCCGGCGCGCTCACCGACACCATCGCCGCCCTCGATCGCCTCCTCGCGGGCCTGCGCATCGCCTGACCCCACGAAATCCGTTCGCCATACCCCGGCACTCCGTGTCACCATGCACCGATGCCGCACTGGGTCGATGTCCTGCCCGAATTCCTGGTCGCCGCCATCATCTTGGCCGCGCTTCCCGGACCCGCGACGGCGCTGTTCCTGCAGCGATCGGTACGCGACGGGCGCTCGGCAGGTCTGGCCGCGGTACTGGGCAACGAGATCGGCATTCTCGGCTGGACGCTCGCGGGCGGCACCGGGCTGTCGATCCTGCTGGCGGCCAACCGCTGGCTCAACACCACCATGCACGTCGTCGGCGCCGCGGTGCTGATCTGGCTCGGCGTGCAGTCGTGGCGCCACGCCCGCGGCCACCACGACGAGTTCGGCGCCGCGCTCACCGCGAAACTGCCCGGCGGCAACTCGCCCGCCGCCGCCTTCCGCGCCTCACTGATCTCGATCGCCGCCAACCCGAAGGCCGCCGTCTTCGGCATGACGATCCTGCCCCAGTTCCTCCCGGACGAAGGCCCCGTCATCCCCACCCTCCTCATCCTCGCCACCATCCAGGTCGTCGTCGACGGCGCCTGGTGCGTAGGCGTGGTGCTGGCCGCCGACCGAGCGGGCGCCTGGCTGCGCCGCGCGGCAATCCGCCAACGGATGGAACGAACCCTCGCCGCCATCCTGGTGGCCCTCGGCCTCGGCCTGGCCGCGGACACCCGCTGAACACCCCGTCCTCCCCCGGCCGCCGACGCTCCCCACCCAGCGAAAGTGCAGTAAGTTAGCCGAGTGACCGGCCGGATTGCCATCGATGACATCGCCCCGTCCATTCCCGGCGGCCGCCCGGCCAAAGCCGCAGTCGGCGAGGTGTTCCCTGTCCGCGCCGTCGTCTGGCGCGAGGGTCACGACGCGGTAGCCGCCACCCTGGCGGTCCGCGCCCCCGGCTCCTCCCGGATCACCCGCATCCGGATGACGCCCGACTACCAGCCCGACGTGTTCAACGCCCTCTTCACCCCCCACCTCCCCGGCGTGTGGACCTACCGCATCGAAGGCTGGAGCGACCCCCTCGCCACCTGGCGAAGCGCGGTCGAGGCGAAGTTGTCGGTCGGCCAGTCCGCCGCCGACCTCGCCAACGACCTCGAGATCGGCGCCGTCCTGTTCGAACGCGCCGCCCAAGCCGTCCCGAAGAAGCAGTTCGAACGCCTGCGCGCCGCCGCCACCGCCCTGCGCGGTGACGAACAACTCCCGGCCCGGGTCGCGCCCGCGTTCTCCGAGGAGGTCGCCGAGATCCTGCGCGCCACCCCGCTGCGCGAGATGGTCACCCGCGGCACCCAGTTCTCGGTCCTGGTCGAACGCCGCCGCGCCCTGGTCGGCTCCTGGTACGAGTTCTTCCCGCGCTCCACCGGCGGCCGCGACGCCGACGGCGCCCCGATCCACGGCACCTTCGCCACGGCGGCCCGCGAACTCCCCCGCATCGCCGGCATGGGGTTCGATGTCGTCTACCTCCCGCCGATCCATCCGGTCGGCGAGGTGAATCGCAAGGGCCGCAACAACACTCTCACCACCGAACCCGGCGACGTGGGCTCCCCCTGGGCCATCGGCTCGGCGGACGGCGGACACGATGCCGTGCACCCGCTGCTGGGCACCGAGCGCGACTTCACCGAATTCGTCTCCGAGGCAACCGCTCTCGGTCTGGACGTCGCCATCGACCTGGCCCTGCAATGCGCCCCCGACCATCCGTGGGTCGCCGCCCACCCGGAGTGGTTCACCACCCTGCCCGACGGCACCATCGCCTATGCCGAGAACCCACCGAAGAAGTACCAGGACATCTACCCGGTCAACTTCGACAACGATCCCGACGGTCTCTACGCCGAGATCCTGCGGGTGGTCCGGCACTGGATCTCGCTGGGCGTCACCATCTTCCGCGTGGACAACCCGCACACCAAGCCCGCCGATTTCTGGGAGTGGCTGATCACCGAGCTGCGCCGCACCGATCCCGACGTGATCTTCCTGTCCGAAGCGTTCACCCGCCCGGCCCGCCTCTACGGCCTGGCCCGCCGTGGCTTCAGCCAGTCGTACACCTATTTCACCTGGCGCGTGCACAAGTGGGAACTCACCGAGTTCGGCTACGAGATCGCCGCCAAGGCCGACGAGGCCAGGCCCAACCTGTTCGTGAACACCCCCGACATCCTGCACGAGAGCCTGCAGTACGGCGGCCCCGGCATGTTCGCCGTCCGCGCCGCCCTCGCCGCCACCCTCTCCCCCACCTGGGGCGTGTACTCCGGTTTCGAGCTGTTCGAACACGAGGCGGTCCGCGAGGGCAGCGAGGAGTACCTCGATTCGGAGAAGTACGAACTGCGTCCCCGCGATTTCGCCGGCGCCCTCGAACGCGGTGAATCGCTGGAACCGTGGCTCACCCGCCTGAACGAGATCCGCCGCAATCACCCGGCGCTGCAGCAGTTGCGCTGCATCCACTTCCATCACGTCGACAACGACGCGCTGATCGCCTACTCCAAGGTCGACCCGGCCACCGGCGACGCGGTGCTGGTCATCGTGAACCTCAACCCCTATGCCGCCGAGCAGGGCCACATTTCACTAGATCTCCCCGCCATCGGCCGCGAATGGCACGACCACCCGGTGGTCTTCGACGAGGTGAGCGGCGAGGAATACCACTGGGGCCAGCAGAATTTCGTGCGCCTCGACCCCACGCGCGCGGTCGCGCACATCCTGTCACTGCCCGCAGTCCCGGCCGCGGCCCGCGCACCGCTGGCCTACCGCGAGACACTGTGATGAAGCGCCGCGATCTCCTGCTGCTGGCCGCGGGCACCCATCCCGACCCGCACACCGTCCTCGGCGCGCACGCCCACGCCGACGGCACCGCGGTCCGTGTCCTGCGCCCCCACGCCGACACTGTGACGGTGCTCGTCGGGGAGTCCGAACATCGGCTGAAATCGTTGGGCCACGGCATCTTCGACGCGATCCTGCCGTATCCGCAGATCGACGACTACCGCATCCGCGCCGAGTACCCCGGCGGCCAGACCGTGATCTCCGCCGACGGCTACCGCTTCCTGCCCACCGTCGGCGAACTCGACCTGCATCTCATCGGCGAAGGCAGGCACACCCGCCTCTGGGAGGTTCTCGGCGCCCACCCGCGCCACTACACCACCCTCGACGGCGAAGTCGACGGCACTTCCTTCGCGGTGTGGGCCCCGAATGCCCGCGGCGTCACCGTCTTCGGCGATTTCGACCACTGGAGCGGCACCTCGGCCCCGATGCGGGCGCTGGGCAATTCCGGTGTGTGGGAGGTGTTCGTGCCCGGCGTCGGGCCGGGCACGCGGTACAAGTACCGGATCCACGGCGCCGACGGCCGCGTCGTGGATCACGCGGACCCCCTTGCCTTTTCGACCGAGGTTTCCCCCGCGACCGCCTCGGTGGTGGCCGGCACCGACCACGTGTGGACCGACAGCGCCTGGCTCGACCGACGCGCGAAAACCGACGCGGTCCGCTCCCCCATGAGCGCCTACGAAATCCACCTCGGTTCCTGGCGACCCGGCCTCGACTACCGCGAATTGGCCCACCAGCTGGCCGATTACATCCGTGCGACCGGATTCACCCACGTGGAGCTGCTGCCGGTCGCCGAGCACCCCTTCGGCGGCTCGTGGGGGTACCAGGTCACCTCGTACTACGCCCCGACCTCACGTTTCGGCAGTCCCGACGACTTCCGCTACTTCGTCGACCACCTCCACAACGCGGGCATCGGGGTACTGCTCGACTGGGTCCCCGCGCACTTCCCCCGCGACGAATGGGCACTTGCCCGTTTCGACGGCACCCCACTCTACGAACACCCCGACCCGCGCCGTGGCGAGCAACTCGACTGGGGCACCTACGTTTTCGACTTCGGGCGCAACGAGGTCCGCAACTTCCTGGTCGCCAACGCGGCCTTCTGGATCTCCGAATTCCACATCGACGGCCTGCGCGTCGACGCCGTCGCCTCGATGCTGTACCTGGACTACTCCCGCCCCGACGGCAGCTGGGAGCCCAACATCTATGGCGGCCGGGAGAATCTGGAAGCGGTCGAGTTCCTGCAGGAACTCAACGACACCGTGCACGGCGCCCATCCCGGCGTGGTCACCATCGCCGAGGAGTCGACCACCTGGCCCGGCGTCACCCGCGGCACCGACGTCGGCGGCCTCGGTTTCACCATGAAGTGGAACATGGGCTGGATGCACGACACCCTCGGCTACCTGGGTCGCGACCCGATCCACCGCTCCTGGCACCACAACGAGATGACGTTCTCACTGGTCTACGCATGGAGTGAGAACTACGTCCTGCCGATCAGCCACGACGAGGTCGTGCACGGCAAAGGCACCCTGTGGACCCGCATGCCCGGCGACGACTTCGCCAAGGCGAGCGGCGTGCGCACCC
Source organism: Nocardia sp. NPDC060220 (assembly GCF_042727815.1). Classification (NCBI taxonomy): domain Bacteria; kingdom Bacillati; phylum Actinomycetota; class Actinomycetes; order Mycobacteriales; family Nocardiaceae; genus Nocardia; species Nocardia sp. NPDC060220. Next base: position 1,033 of record NZ_JBHWZY010000431.1, on the reverse strand, counting down.
TGCTCGCCTACATGTGGGCCCACCCCGGCAAGCAACTGCTGTTCATGGGTCAGGAATTCGGCCAGTTCCGCGAATGGGACAACGATCGCGGCCTGGACTGGCAGGAACTGGACAACCCACTCCACCAGGGCATTTCAACAATGGTCGCCGATCTCAATCGCACCTATACCGCCCACCCCGCGCTGTGGACCCAGGACACCACCCCCGGCGGCCACTCCTGGATCGAAGCCGACGACAGCACCGCCAACGTCTTCGCCTTCCTCCGCTGGGGCACCGACGGCAGCGCGGTGGCGGCCGTGTTCAACTTCTCCGGTTCCCTCCGCGAGAACTACCGCATCGGCCTGCCCCACCCCGGCCCCTGGCACGAGATCCTCAACACCGACGCCCACGAATACGCGGGCTCCGGCATCGGCAATCTCGGCATCGTCACCGCCGTCGACACCCCCAGCCACGGTCACCCCGCCTCGGCCACCGTCACCATGGCGCCCCACAGCGCCCTCTGGCTGTCCTGGACGGTCTAACGATCCAGGTCGACCCGAATCGTCAGCAGGTCCGTACCGAACGCCCGCACCGCGGTGCTGTTGTAGCGCGGCAACTGCCGCAGTCTGGCCCGCGCGTCGTCCCCGGGCAGCAGCACGGCGGTCCCCGGGTACCAGCGTCCGCCCAGACGCACCCTGACCTTGTTGTCGGCTTTGATGTTGCGCACATACTGCGAGCGATCCCCGAACTCGGAGACCAGCCAGAACTCGTCGCCGACGCGCCGACCACCGATCGGGGTGACCCGCGGCTGCCCACTCACCCGCCCCACCGTCTCGAGCAACTGCTGACCGGGCAGTCTGCCCAGTATCGGATTCAGTCGCCGCTGCAACGCGGTGACGATCCGATGCTGGATATCGTTCTTGGACGCCATATTTCGACCGTAGCACCGCTCACTCGCAGCGAAGCCGCCCCCCCCGGGTGCCGGCGGGGGGGCGTCGCAGCCAAAGGAGCACCGCCGGAGGTCGAAAGTGTACCCAACCTTGCAGGGCTGTGG
>NZ_JBHWZY010000430.1:0-5815 GCF_042727815.1 Nocardia sp. NPDC060220 | reverse complement strand
GGCTGTGGGTTCGGGTCAATCCACTCGACGGGCCACACACGCTGGCGGATCTGGCCGCGATCGTGCCCGCGCGACCGGGCGGAATCATGCTGCCCAAATCCCGTGGCGGCCAGGACGTGCGGACACTGGACCACTATCTGTCCGCGTTGGAGGTCGCCGCCGATGCCGAACCCGGCCGGATCGAGGTGATCGCGCTGGCCCCGGAATCCGCCGAAGCCGTCTTCACCACCGGAACCTATCGGGACGCACCGAGGTTGGCCGCCCTCAGCTGGGGTGTGGAAGACCTGGCCGCGTCGCTGGGGGCCGGTACGCATCGCGGCCCCGATGGCGGCTACGGCTTCACCTACGAGTTGGCGCGAAGTCTCTGTCTGGTCGGCGCGGCGAGCGCCGGAGTGGCCGCCATCGACACCATCCACGGCGACTACCGCGATCTCGACGGTGTGCGAGCTCGTGCGGAAAAGGCTCGTCGTGAGGGCTTTCGCGGGATGTTGGCCATTCATCCGGATCAGGTGGACATCATCAACGCGGCGTTCGCGCCCAGCGTCGAGGAACTGGCTGCTGCCCAGGAGATCGTGGATTTGTTCGCCGCCGATCCCGAAACCGGAGCGATCGGCTACCGAGGTGGGCTACTGGATCGACCGCACCTGGCCAGAGCGCAGGCGCTCCTCGCTACTCGCAGGCAGGCCTGATCCTCGAGCTCGGCTGGGAATCCGATGGTCGAGACGGTGTGGGCGGAAGATTCCTATTGCCATTACAGTATGTATTACCGTAGCGTGTCTCGCGTCACATGGTTGACCTGACGACCTGGCCGACAGGCAGGGGCGCCAGCTGTGTTGGAACAATTCGGGCCTGCGAGTGCTGCCGCCCGAATCGCGAGTGAGGCGCTCAATGCTTTCTGTCACGGCCACAGGGGATTTCGAGCTCGTCGAGGGGCTCGGAGCATGAGTCAGCATCTTCAGTTCCTGATCCTCGGGATCGGTAGCGGCGGCGTGTTCGGTGCCCTCGCGATCGCGTTGGTCCTGATCTACCGCAGCTCCGGCGTCCTCAATTTCGCCACCGGCGCGATCGCGCTCAACTGTGCCTATATCTATGCCTTCTTGCGGCGCGGCGAATTCTTGATCCTGGTCCCCGGCCTGCCCAAATCGGTGGGTATCGGGGGTGATCCGGGCTTCGCGGTGTCGGCGCTGGTAGCGGTCCTGCTGTCGGCGATGTTCGGCCTTCTGCTCTACATCGTCGTGTTTCGTCCCCTGCGCAAGGCTCCGCCGATCGCCCGCGCCGTCGCCTCGATCGCGTTGATGATCGTCTTGGTGGCGATAGCGACCAAACAGGTCGGTACCAACACCATCGGGGTCAAGGCGATCTTCCCGGTCGGCATCTGGAGCCTCGGGGGTATTCGGATCCCGCAGGATCGGGTGTACTTCGGGATCGCCATCGTGGTGATCGCTCTGGTCCTGGCCGCTCTCTACCGATTCACGAGATTCGGCTTGCTCACCCGTGCCACCGCGGAGAGTGAGCAAGGCGCCTACGTGAGCGGTCTGTCGCCCGATCGCTGCGCGGCCTACAACTGGATGATCGGCTGCGCGGTGGCTGGATCGGCGGGCATTCTCATCTGCCCGATCGTGCCGCTCACCCCGACGGGTTATTCGTTGTTCATCGTTCCGGCGCTGGCCGCGGCCATCATCGGGCGGTTTTCCTCGATCGTCGCCGCTGTCCTGGCGGGCCTGGCGATCGGCATGCTCCAGTCGGAAGCCACCTACCTCTCGCGGGTATACGAGTGGCTACCCTCCAGCGGTTTGGTCGAGCTGGTTCCACTGCTCGTGCTGCTCGTCGTGCTGGTCGCGCGGGCCAGGCCGTTGCCATCACGCGGCGCGGTCATCGTCGCCGAGTTGGGCAACGCGCCCTACCCTCGCCGGTTGTGGTCCAGCGCCGGGGTGGGCGTGGTGGTGGTCGGCCTGGCGCTGGTATTCGCCGGAAACGACCTGCGCATCGCGCTGATCACCTCTGTCATCCTGGCCGTCATCGGTCTGTCCCAGGTGGTGGTCACCGGATACGCGGGTCAGGTGTCCCTCGCTCAACTCGCCCTCGCCGGCGCCGCCGCGTACATACTGGGACCGATTGCCGAGAACTGGGGCATACCGTTCCCGTTCGCTCCGTTGCTCGCGGCGCTCGTGGCGACCGTCCTCGGTGTGGTCGTGGGACTACCCGCGCTGCGGATTCGCGGGCTCACTGTCGCTGTGGTCACCCTGGCGCTGGCCTATGCGATCGAAGCACTGTGGTTCCGCAATCTGGATTTCGTCGGTTCGGGCGGAATCAACATTCCGGACCCGACCGTATTCGGGTACAGCCTCGGAATCGGGCGCGGCGAGAACTATCCCAGAGTGGAATTCGGGCTGTTCTGTCTGATGGTGCTGACTGTGGTCGGACTCGGGGTCGGGTACCTGCGGCGAAGCCGACTCGGTACACGGATGCTGGCGGTTCGGGCAAATGAGCGTTCGGCCGCCGCCTCGGGTGTCGATGTGGTGCGGACGAAGTTGTCCGCGTTCGCGATCGGCGCGTTCATCGCGGGACTCGGCGGCAGTCTGCTCGCCTATCAGCAGACGAACGTGTCGTTCCAATCGTTCACCGCGCTGGCCGGTGTGACTTTGTTCGCGACCGTCTACCTCGCGGGTGTCACGTCGATTTCCGGAGGTGTGCTCAGTGGCGTAATCGGCGCCGGCGGTGTGGCTTTTCTGCTGCTGGAGCAGATCAGTGACCAGGCGGGCAGCTGGTATCAGGTGATCGTGGGTATCGGGCTGCTGCAGACCGTGCTGACGAATCCGGAGGGAATTGTCGCCCCTGTCCAGCGGGCCTTCGCCCGTACCGGTCCGACGTCGTCTGGCCGTACGGGGTCGCTGGCCGGCACCGGGGTCGCCGCGCCGAAGCCGACCGCGGTGCCAGGAGGCGACCCGCTGCTCGGACTCCACAACGTGACGGTCCGCTACGGAGGTGTCGTCGCTGTCGACAACGTGACATTCGAGGTGCCCGACGGCGCGATAGTCGGTCTCATCGGTCCGAACGGTGCGGGAAAGACCACCTTGATCGACGCGATCAGCGGGTCGGTGCGTGCCGAGGGCGCTATCGCCATCGGCAGCGAGTCGCTCGGAAACAAGAAGACGCACGAGCGCATTCACGCGGGTCTCGGCCGGACGTTCCAAGCGATCGAACTCTACGAGGACCTGAGTGTTCGTGAGAACGTCGTGGTCGGACTGTCGGGCCGAGGCACGGCGCGGGCAGCCTTCGACGAGGCGGAGTTCGACGAGCTCTTCGACTTGCTCGGGCTGGCGCACGCTCGCGAGACGCCCGCGGGTGAGCTGTCGCAGGGACAACGCCAGTTGGTCTCGATCGCGCGCGCGATGGCGGGCAAGCCGCGAGTCCTGCTGCTCGATGAGCCGGCCGCCGGCCTCGATACCACCGAGAGTCACTGGCTCGGTGAACGATTGCTCGCCATTCGAGACAGCGGGGTGACCATCGTGTTGGTCGAGCACGATATGAGTCTGGTGCTGCGGATCTGTGACCACGTTCAGGTGCTGGACTTCGGGCGGATCCTCGCCTCGGGTACGCCCGAGCAGATCCGAAACGATCGCACAGTCGCCGAGGCCTATCTCGGCAGCATGTTCGCCGAGGAGATCACCGAATGACTCTCCGACTGCACAACGTGACCGCCGGGTACGGCAAACTTCCGATCGTTCGTGAGCTCGACCTCGAGGTCGCGTCCGGATCGGTGACGGCCGTCCTGGGACCGAACGGCGCGGGAAAGACGACCCTGATGTCGACGCTGGCCGGTCTGCTGCCCGCCCTCGCGGGCGAGGTGACGGTGGCCGGGCGGCGTCTACCGAATGGCAAGCCCGCCAAGGCGAATCGCGCGGGTGTGGTTCTCGTCCCGGACAATCGCGCGCTGTTCAACAGCTTGACCGTCTCCGAGAATCTGGAAATCGCCCGCGTGCGCAATGGACCGTCCCTGGACGAGATCCTCGCGCTGCTACCCGCACTGCGACCGCGGTGGAAGGTCGCGGCGGGTGCTCTCTCGGGCGGCGAACAGCAGATGCTGGCGGTGGGGCGGGCGCTGGTTCAGAATCCGGCAGTGCTGCTCATCGATGAGATGAGCATGGGACTGGCTCCGGTCGTCGTGGAGACGCTACTTCCGGCCGTGCGACATATCGCCGATACCACCGGTGCCGCGGTCGTTCTCGTCGAACAACACGTCCGGCTCGCGCTCGAGATCGCCGACGAAGCCATCGTTCTCGTTCACGGGGAAGTGACTCTCCGGGGTAGCGCAACCGAGCTGAAGGCATTCCCGGAGCGTCTGCGAGCCGCGTATCTCGGAGGCGAGACCGGCACCGCCGCAGGTTGATGCGTGCCCGTTCCAGCGGGGTGAACGGCAAGTTCGCCCCATTCGATTCAACACCAGGAGACAAGCATGTCCTTTTCCCTACGGAAGCGGTGGGCTGCCCTGCCGTATGTCGCGCTCGCAGTGGCGTTGTCGGCCTCCGGCTGTTCGAGCGGCGACGGCGGTTCGTCGGCTCCAGTCGACAGATCGGTGCTCGGCCAGGAGAACAAGGCAACGGGTGCGCCGATCAAGCTCGGGTTCGTCACCACCGGACCCCGAGCGCCTGTCCACACCGAGGAACTCGAAGTAGCGAAAGCGACCGTCGCCTACGTCAATACCCATCTCGGTGGGATCAACGGCCGTCCGATCGAGCTCATCACGTGCGAGGACGAGATCCAGGTGAGCCTGGCTCGAAATTGCGCGAACAAGTTCGTGCAGTCCGACGCTGTCGCCGTGGTCACCGGTGACTACGGCAATTCCGACACCATCGCCACGATTACCTCGCCCTCCGCCATGCCCTATTTCGCACTCGCCGGCGGCGGGCAAGCGATGGTGCTGCCGAACACCTATGTGATGGGCAACCCGCTGAACGGGCTCATCGGCGTACCGGCGGCGTACGCGAAACAGAACGGCTACAAGAAGATCGCGGTCCTGACCGTTGATTCGCCCGTCGCGGTGGAGCCGCTCACCAAGCTCGGTCCCCTCGCGTTCGGAAATGCCGGTGCGCAGGCCGACGTGGTCGCGATCCCACTCGGCACCGCCGATATGACGCCGCAGATCCAGGCCGCACTCGAGAAGAAGCCGGATATGTTCCACCTGCTCGGCGATGTCTCGTTCTGCGCGGCGGCGATCAAGGCCATGCGGACGCTGAACGCGACCCAGCCGGTGATGACGGTCAACCAATGCGTCGGCGACTCCGAGATCGCGTCGCAGATCCCCGGCGGCTACCAGGATTTGCTTGTCGTCGCCAATAGTGTCGTCGACCCTGCCTCGAAAGAAACGAAGCTCTTCGAAGCGGTGGTCGACGGATCAGGTGCCGAGATGCCGGACACGGCCGCAGCGCCCTATATGGCGATCCTGGGGCTCCGGTCCGCATTGGACGGGATGGCGGGCGAGATCACTCGCGCGACGGTCGCGGCCCGTCTCGGTTCGATGGCAGAACCCGAACCGCTCCCTCTCACCCCCGCATCGACGTTCCAATGCGGAACCAAACCGATCTCGTTCGGTCCGAACATCTGCAGTGGCAATGCCCTGCTCGGCAAAGCGGAAGAAGACGGCTCGGTGGTCGATGTGAAGACCATAGATACCACCGCGGTATTCGCGACACCCGGTCGTTAGCGAGAGCCCGTTCTCGCCGCGAGATCAACTTTCGGTCGCGATGACGGCCGCCTCGCGCAATCGCGCGAGGTCGGCCGGCGACAGGTGAATCCGGTCGCGTAAGACCTGTTC
>NZ_JBHWZY010000429.1:0-5829 GCF_042727815.1 Nocardia sp. NPDC060220 | reverse complement strand
CCTTCCAGGATGTCGAGGGGCTCGAAGCCGGTGACCACCATCGGCACTCCGTATTTGTCGGCCAGCGGCGGGTACTCCTCGGTGCCCATGACACTGCAGACATGTCCGGCGGCCAGGAAGCCCTGGACCCGGCACTTCGGCGATTCCATGATCGCGGCGATGGCGGGCGGAACGAGCACGTGCGAGACCAACAGCGAGAAGTTCTCGATGCCCAGCCGTTTGGCCTGATAGACGGTCATCGCGTTGGCCGGTGCGGTGGTTTCGAAGCCGATGCCGAAGAACACCACCTGCCGATCGGGGTTCTGCCTGGCGATGGTGAGCGCGTCCAGTGGCGAGTACACCACTCGCACATCACCGCCTTCGCTCTTGACCCGGAACAGATCGCGTTCGCTGCCCGGCACCCGGAGCATGTCGCCGAAGGAGCAGAAGATCACCCCGGGCTGCGCGGCGATCTCGAGCGCCTTGTCGATCACCTCGAGCGGGGTGACGCATACGGGGCAGCCGGGGCCGTGGATCATCTCGATCTCGTCGGGCAGCAGTTGGTCGATGCCGTGGCGGATGATCGAATGAGTCTGTCCACCGCAGACTTCCATGATGGCCCACCGCTGGGAGGTGGCCCCGCGGATCTGATCGAGCAACTTCTTCGCCAGGTCGGGATCACTGAATTCGTCGAGATACTTCATGACGTCACCTCCGTGTCGTCGCCGGCGCCGGAGTCGGTCGCTGCCGGTTCTGCCGTGGGATCGGGGAGCCCGGATTGTCTGGCGGCGAGGGCGAACCCGTCGCCGAACTCCTCGTTGAGCACACCGAGGTGCTCGAATTCGGCCAGTGTGCGCAATGCCGATTCCTCGTCGAGGCGCTGGATGGCGAAACCGACATGGACCACTACGTAGTCGCCGATCGCCGCGTCCGGAATGTATTCCAGGCACACGTCTTTGTGCACGCCGCCGAAGTCGACGACCGACATCATGGTGCCGTCGCGTTCGTGCAGGCTGAGCACCTTTCCCGGGACTGCCAGGCACATCGCTGCTCTCCTTTCGCTCAACCCGCACCGGCGGCGAGTAGTTGTCCGAACGCGAGACCACCGTCGTTGGGCGGCAGTCGGCGATGGGTGATGACGTGGAATCCGTTGTCGCGCAGCGCGGTGCGTGCTGCCGAGAGCAGCAACGCGTTCTGGAACACCCCACCCGAGAGCGCGACGGTCGTCGGGTGGGGTGCGAAATCCAGAGCCAGGTCCAGGACCAGCGCCGCCACGGCGTGATGGAAGCGCGCGGCGATCACGGCGGCCGGGACGCCGTGAACGGCGTCGGTGACCACGGCCGCCACGACCGGGGCCGGGTCGATCACCGCCGGGTCCGCGGTGTGATCGAGGCCGAACCGGTAGGTGCGCGAGCCGGGATCCGCGGCGCGCGCGAGGGCCTCCAGTTCGATCGCGGCCTGGGCTTCGTAGTCGACGGTGTGGCGAACCCCGGCCAGCGAGGACACGGCGTCGAAGAGCCGTCCCATGCTCGACGTCGGGGTACACCCGAAGCCGGAGCCGAATTGGTGTGCCAGCACCGCTCGTTCGTCGGCAGGGCAGACGGCGACCGAGGCGATCGTGTCCGACCAGTCCAGTCCGGCCGACCACAGGTGCGCCAGCGCCATCCGGTAGGGCCGGTGCACGCTGACGTCCCCACCCGCGAGCGGCACGTATTTCAGGTGCGCGAGACGCCGGTAGCCCTTGTAGCCGGCGGCCAGGACTTCACCACCCCAGATGGCGCCGTCGGGTCCGAATCCGGTGCCGTCGAACGCGATCCCGGTGACCGTGTCCGAGGCGCCGAGTCCGTGTTCGCCCATGACCGCGGCGATGTGCGCGTGGTGGTGCTGGACGGTGTGGACCGGACGGCCTTCGGCGTGGGTGCGCGCCCAGGTGGTGGAGCGGTAGCGCGGGTGCGCGTCGGTGACGAGCTGGGTGGGCGCTACCCCGGTCAGTTCCGCGAGGTGCTCGGCGGCGAAGCCGAAGGCGCGCAGGGTGGCCAGGTCGTCCATGTCGCCGATGTGCTGGCTGAGCCAGGCGTAGCGGCCCTCGCCGACCGCGCAGGTGTTCTTGAGGTCCGCGCCGACGGCCAGCGTCGGCGGCACCGGGACCGGCAGGGTCAGTGGGAGCGGCGCATACCCGCGGGAGCGGCGCAGCGGCAGCTCGACACCGTCGACCACGCGCACGACCGAATCGTCACAGGGCGTCAGGATGCGGCGGTCGTGCGACAGCCAGCCGTCAGCGAGGGCGGCCAGGCGGGTGCGGGCGTCCTCGTCGTCGAAACAGATCGGTTCGCCACCGAGATTGCCGGAGGTCATCACGAGCACCCGCGGGACGGGCCGGTCGCCCGACAAGCCGAACAGCAGCAGGTGCAGCGGTGTATAGGCGAGCAGGACGCCCAGGTCGGGGTTGCGGGGCGCGACCGAAGGGGCCAGTTCGATGGTGTCGCGATCGAGCATGTCGTGCGAGTCGGCATCGGACGCCGCCCCGGCGGGGATACGGACGGGGGCTCTGCGGGCAAGCAGGACGATCGGGCGTTGGGGGCCCGTGAGCAGTAGCGCGGCGGTGTCGTCGACCTCCGCGATCGTGCGCGCGGTGCCGAGGTCGGGAACCATGACGGCGAAAGGCTTGTCGCCTCGCCGCTTTCGGCCCCGCAAGGTGGCCACGGCGCGCTCGTTCGTGGCATCGCAGGCGAGGTGGTAACCGCCGATGCCTTTGACCGCGAGAATCCCGCCCTCGCGCAACAGGTTTCGCGCCGAGTCCAGCGGCCCCTCGGCCGATGAGCCGGAAGGGCCGAGGTAGGACAGACGCGGGCCGCAGTCCGGGCACGCGATGGGCTGGGCGTGGAAGCGGCGGTCGGCGGGGTCGGAGTATTCGGCGGCGCAGTGGGCGCACATCGGAAAGTCGGCCATCGACGTGCGGGACCGGTCGTAGGGCAGTTCGGCGATGATGGTGAACCGGGGGCCGCAGTTGGTGCAGTTGATGAAGGGGTGCCGATAGCGCCAGTCGGTGGGATCGGCCAGTTCGGTGGCGCAGTCGGCGCAGATCGCGACATCGGGTGAAGCCAGGGTGCGGCCGCCACCGTCGCGGGTGGTGTCGGCGATACGGAATCCGGTGCCGCCGCGCAAGGCGACGATGCTCTGGTCGACCGATTCGACGACGGCCAACGGCGGTGGGCGCTCGCGCAGGCGTCGCGCGAACTCGTCCAGATCGGCGGGGGCGCCTTCGATCTCGATGATCACCCCGGCGCTGTCGTTAGCCACCGACCCGGACAGGGACAGTTCGGCGGCGGTCGTGTAGACGAAGGGCCGGAAGCCGACGCCCTGCACCACCCCGCGAACCACGAGGCGCCGACGTTGCCGGTCGGCGGTCATGACTGTTCGCCTCGTCCGAGCAGATTCAGCCCGGCCAGTGCGGTGGCGGCGCCGGCCTGGTCGGTCTTCTCGACCGCCAGACCCATGTGGATGATCACCCAGTCCCCGGGATGCACCGGATCCTCTTCCAGCAGACCGATGTTCACCTTGCGGTTCTCGCCGGAGACCGTGACCAGGGCGAGTTGCCCGTGGTATCCGTCGAGGATCTCCACGACCTGTCCGGGGATGCCGAGGCACATGGTTCACCCCTCCGATCGGTTCGACGGCGCGACGGGCCCGTGCGAGTCGGCGACCATCGGGGTCGGATCGGCGACCAATCGCGCCAGAACCGCTGCGACCGCCTCGACGGCAGGACCGACCGCGGCACCTACCGGGTCGGACAGGCCGATGCCTTCTTCTACCGAGTCGACCTGGCAGCCGACGACGACGGTCGGTGGCAGGGTTCCGCCCAGCGCGCGAACGCTCGCGAACACGGCGTCGGGGTTCATGGCGTGCGCGTCGAGCTGCGCCGCGCCCGCTGGGTCGGGTTCGGCGTGGAAGACCGCGAGAGTACCGGGTGCGCCGCGGTCGGGGACGGCGTCGACGAGCACCAGCGCGTCCCACGGATCGAGCAGGTCGTAGGCCAGGTGCATGCCACGGATGCCGTAGTCGACCACGCGCACGGTCTCGCCGTGCGGCGGTAGTCGCCGCACCACTTCGGGTCCGAAACCGTCGTCGCCGAGGAAGATGTTGCCGATCCCCGCCACGAGCACTCGCGCCGTCATCTCACATCCGGCGGATCTTCAGATAGCGCTGGACATCCGGTATCGAACGCACGCCGAGTACCGCGGCGGCCACAGCCACCACGGCGGCCACCGCCACCGCGAACATTCCTATCGTCGTCATGATCGACCTCTTCTCTCATTCTCGTGGGCTGTCGAGCGGTTCGATCTCCTCCGGGGCGAAATACAGGTACCGGCCGTACCATTCGTGCAGATCGGCGGCGGGGTCGTCCTCGATGACCACGCCGACGTGGGATTGCCCGTCGACATCGGCGTGCACCGAGACGACCTTGGCGGTGCGCCCGTCGTAGAACAGGTCGTGGGCATCGGCGCGCCGAGACGGATGCAAACGCACCCTTGTCCCGTTGCGGACCCGGACCGCGCCGACCAGGATCGCGTCGGCATCGGGGCGAACAGCGTTGTCGGCCAACGGGTCCCACCAGTCGACACCGTCGGGTACCTCAGGGATCAGCGCGGCCTGCTCGGCGTGCGGGTTCCGCAGGACACCGTGCAGCTGCTGCAATGTCTCCGGTGTCATCGCATCGCAGCGGTCGATGATCTGCGCCGCCCGCTCGTCGGTCGCGCGGGCCTGGGCCTTCTCCTCGTCGGTCATGGTCATCACGCGCAAGGTGAGGATCTCGTCGATCTCGGTGGAGTCGAACAGCGGTCCCTCGCTCTGCTCGGCGATCTCGGGGTGGTCGTAGAGAATGATGGGCGAGATCAGCACGATGCTGTGGTCACCGGGTGGCCCGGCCAGCACCGGGAAACACCGGTGGTGGGAGCATCGGGCGACGGCCGCTTCGGCGTCGGGCGGCGGTTCGAGCAGGGAAACGAACCGGGCGCCTTCGGTTTCGGCGATGACGTGCGCGCCGATCAGGGAGCGGGCGATGGCGTCGTGCTGGTCGGTCGCGGGGGCGCCGGTGTTGCGGAGGGTGACACTGAGGCGCAGAAAGCGCTCGTCACGGTCCACGGTCAACTCGACTTCCCCGTCGAGGTGCGCGCGGTGTCGGACCAGTCGTCCGGCCGGTGCACCGTCGGGGCCGGAGATCGCCTCGTGGTCGATGCCGGCCGGAATCGTCAGCCGCGCAGTCCAATCGGTCAGCGGCAGCGGACCGATCACCTGTTCGCACTCGACCGCCTCGTCCCATCTGATCCACGATCGGCCTTCGGCGACGAGCTCGGCGACCGGTGTGTGCCCGGCATCCTCGACGGTCCGGCGCTGCAACTGCAGGAACCGTACGGTCAGCGTGACCGAGGCGGACTCCCCCGCGTCGAGCAGACATTGCGCCGACAGTTGCGGTTCCTCGCCGAGTCCGGTCGCGGCCGCCCCGGTGGGGCCGAGGACACCGAACTGCCAGCGCGACTGGTTCTTTCGCGAGTTCGCCCGGTAGGGGTACAGCAGGTAGCCCTCGTAGAGCACCGCGTCGGCGACCGCGCGCGCCCTGGCCTGCGACCTGGTCAGCTCGATGCTCATGGGTCCTCCTCGGCGGTGTCGAGCAGGCGCAGTACCGCGTCGTCGAAGCCGAGCATCCCGTGGCTGGATTTGTACGCGGCGAGCGCGTCGAGAGTCTCGCGGTGCAACCGCACCCAGCCCGAGTTCGGGAAGTTCGTGGCCATCAGGTCGTCCCAGACCGAGACCGGCATCGCGAACTTGTCCTCCCGGTCCCAGGGAATCTGC
>NZ_JBHWZY010000428.1:0-5846 GCF_042727815.1 Nocardia sp. NPDC060220 | reverse complement strand
TTCCCCCGCCCCCCACCGATATCAACACTCCGACTATCGTCGCCCGCGACATTTTTTTATAAGACAAATATAGGCCCTGGGGGGGGCCGCGCTGCCCGGGGGGGCGGCGTCCACCGTGGTGAACGCCGGGCCCGCGGCCGCGGGGGAGAGTGGTGTGGCGATCGCCGAGGCTCCGGGGTACACGGCGGTATCGCGCGACGGTGGATTCGAGACCGCGTCGGGTGACCTGTACGGAGCGCTGGCGTTGTCGTCGGGTCGCGCCGTGGTGGCCTCGGCGGTGAACTACGGCAGCTGGGCTGCGGCGAGCCAGGCCGCGCTCGATGAGTGCGGCGTGCGCGACTGCCAGGTCGTCGTCGAATTCCGCAATGCGTGCGGCGCGGTGGCCCAAGGCGCGGACTACCGCTTCGGCTGGTCGTGGGATCACTCCCTGGACGCCGCCGAGCGCTCCGCGGTGGACGTGCTCGGTATCAGTGCGGCCCCGTTCCCGGATCCGGGTTCGGCGTCGCCGCGTGCGGCGAGTGTCATCCTGTCCGCGTGCACGGCGAACGTGTAGCGAAACGCGAAGCAGCGGGGGCACGGACCGAATAGGTTCGTGCCCCTGCTGGATTCAGCGGCGCAGTACTTTCCTGGCCAGCCAATTGCCGAAGAACTGCACTCCCTGTACACCGGCGATGATGATCAGCACCGCCACGATGGTGACCTGCCACTGGAATTGCTGATACCCGTAGACAATGGCGAAATCGCCGAGCCCGCCACCGCCGACGGTGCCCGCCATCGCGGAGATATCGACGATCGAGATCACCACGAACGTGTAGCCGAGAATCAACGGCCCCAACGCTTCCGGAACGATCAGCGTGAGAATGATCCGCAGCGGTCCCGCCCCGACCGCACGCGCGGCCTCGATCACACCCGGGTCGACCGTCACCAGGTTCTGTTCCACGATCCGCGCGATCCCGAACGAGGCCGCGACGATCATCACGAACAACGCCGCCTCGGAGCCGATCGTGGTGCCCACCACCTCCAGCGTGACCGGGCCGAGCGCGGCCAGCAGGATGATGAACGGAATAGGGCGCACCACATTGACGATCACATTCAGCACGAAGTAGATCGGCCCGTTCGCCAGCAGGCCACCCTTGCGGGTCGTGTACAGCGCGGTCCCGAGCACCAGCCCGATCAACCCCGCGACGACGAACGTCACGCCGACCAGATAGACGGTGGTCCCGATCGCCTCGAACAGCGTGGGCCGCAGCTTCTCCCAGTTGGTCTCCATCAGCCCGCCTTCCGTTCCAGGTCGGCGACAACGCGATCCAGCGCGGCATCGGGCCCGTGCAGCGCCAGGGTGACACTGCCGAATGTCTTGTCCTGCAACGTGCTCACCCCGCCGTAGACGATCTCGAAGCGCACGTCGGCGGCGGTAGCGGCGGCCAGCGCCGCCCCCAGACCGCTGTGGTCGTCGATGTCGACGGTGACCAACCGGCCGCCGTGGAGCTCGCGCAACCGATCCAGCTCGGTCGCGTCGGGCCGGTTGTGCAGCACGGTCGCCACGAACGACCGTGTCGGCGCGGCCTGCGGCGCGGCGAAAACATCGAAGGTGGAGGCCAATTCGACGATCCGGCCCTCGGCGAGCACCGCGACCCGGTCGGCGACCGCGCGGATCACATCCATCTCGTGGGTGATCACCACGATGGTCACCCCGAGTTCGGCATTGATCTTCTTCAGCAAGCGCAGCACCTCGCCCGTGGTCTCCGGGTCCAGCGCGGAGGTGGCCTCGTCGGCGAGCAACAGCGAGGGCGAGGTCGCCAATGCCCTGGCGATCCCGACCCGCTGCTTCTGCCCGCCCGAGAGCTGATCGGGGTAGGCGCGCGCCTTGTCGGTGAGCCCGACGAAGTCGAGCAGTTCGGCCACGCGGGCCTTGCGTTCGGCCCGTTTCCAGCCCGCGACCTTCAGCGGGTACTCGATATTGCCTGCGGCGGTGCGGGATCGGAACAGGTTGAACTGCTGGAACACCATGCCGATATCGCGACGCAGCCTGCGCACCGCCGACTCCGGCACCCCGGTGATCGGGGTGCCGGAAATCGTGACGGTGCCCGAAGTCGGCTTGTCGAGCGCGTTGATCAGCCGGACCAGCGTGGACTTGCCCGCTCCGGAGTAGCCGATGACGCCGAAGATCTCACCCGGTTCGATCCGCAGGTCGATACCGTCGAGTGCGGTGTGCCGAGCGTCGCCGCTGCCGAAGATCTTCGTGACGGAGCGGAATTCGACGGCGGCTGGGCCGGCACTCACTTGGCCGTGCGGATGCCCTGCTGCACCCGGTCCAGGATCTGCTCGAGCTCGGCGCCGGGACGGTTCACCGCGACCGCGGTGCCCTTGGTGGTTTCGGCGTGCGCGGTGGCCACGGCCGGGTCCTTCCAGATCTCGACCAGCTTCAGATACGTCGGATTCGTCTTGTCCTCGGCGCGGCTGACGATCACATTGATGTACGGCTCGGCGGCCGGATTCTTCGGATCATCCTTGTACAGCGCCGATTTCGGGTCGACGCCCGACCGGTCGAGGAAGGTGTTGTTGATCACCGAGCCGTCGACCGAGGGCAGCGACAACGCGGTCTGGGCGGCATCGACGGGAGTCACCCGCACCTTGGACGCGGCCTTGTCGATGTCGGCGGGCGTCGGCTGGACCGAGGTGCCGGTGATCTTCAGCAAGCCGGCGGCCTGCAGTACGAACAGCGCACGCGCCTGGTTGGTCGGATCGTTGGGGATCGCGATCTCACCACCGGCCGGGATATCGGCGAGAGCCTTGTGCTTCTTCGAGTAAAGGCCCAGCGGCACAATATACGTCGAGCCGATCGGGGTGAGCGTGTCCGAGCTCGCCACGTTGTATTGGCCGAGGAACTGCAGATGCTGGAACAGATTGAGGTCGATCTGTTTCTGCGACAGCGCCGTATTCGGCTGCTTGTAATCGGAGAAATTGGTGACCTTCAGCGTGATGCCCTGCTCCTTGGCCTTCTGTTCGAAGACCTCGAAAGCCTTGTCCTTGTCGGTGGTGCCGATCCGCACAACCGTGCCCGACGCGTCGTCATCGGAACCGCACGCGGTCAGGGTGAGGGCCGCGGTTGCTATCAGCACTGGGATCGCCAGTGTCCGACGGAATTTCACTTGTACTCCCGAATTGCTAGCAGAAGATGAACTCGGCCATCCAAGCTGTCGGCCCTACCCGCCGACAACGGTTTGACTTGCCATGAGCGAAATCCTCGCAAACACTGGGACGCCCGTCTAACTTGCGGACAATGCGAATCCTGCGCCGTCTGCTGGCGATTCCGGTCCTGGTCGCGCTGGCAACAGGGGCGGTGAGCTGTGGGCAAGACCACCCGGACGGCGTGGTGCGAATCGGTGTGAACGACATCGCACAACCGCACTGGGAGGTGTACAAACGCAAGGCGGCCGAGCAGGGCATCACCGTCGAGTACGTGAACTTCACCGACTACAAGCAGCCCAATCCGGCGCTGGCGCAGAAACAGATCGACCTCAACAAATTCCAGCACGTGCGGTACCTGGCCAACTACAACGTGGCCAGCAACGACACGATCGTGCCGATCGGCGCGACCGAGATCTTCCCGCTCACCCTGTACTCCACGAAGCGCACTTCGGTCGCCGAGATCCCGCGGGGTGGGCAGATCACGCTCAGCAACAATCCGGCGCAACAGGTCCGCCCCCTGCTCGGGCTGTCGGCGGCGGGGTTGATCGTGTTGAAGGGTGGCGCGAGTTGGGACTCCACGATCGACGACGTCGACACCGGCGCTTCGAAGGTGCGGCTCACCACGATCGATCCGACGCTCACCGCGCAGTCGTTGGACAGCGTCGACGCGGCGTTCGTCGACGACACGTTCGCCGGGCCCGCCGGCCTGACCCAGCAGCAGGTCATCTACACCGACGACCCGGAGCGTCCGGAGTTGAAGCAGTACATCAACGTCTTCGCCGCGCGGGCGGCCGACAAGGACAACCCCACCTACCTGAAACTCGCGCAGCTCTACCATGATCCGGAGGTGGTGGCCGCGGTCCAGGCGGAGACGGGCTACGCGGGAATCTTCAAGACCAACGACGCCGCCGATCTGCAAGCCACGCTGCGCGAGCTGGAAACGAAGTTCCGCAAGTAGTCGGTCACGCAGGAACTTGTGCACCAGCATCACGGCCATCGAACCCTCGTCGACGGCGCCGGCGACACGGTGCCCGTTGCAAGCGCGCACGTCTCCCGCGGCGAACACCCCCCGGCACGGTGGTCTCCAGGTGTAGGGGTGCGGATCACGGTGCACGCGGGCGACCACATATCGGCCACCACAGTCAGCTCGGCGCCGTCGTGCTCGTCTCGCGGCGTAGGAGCCACCCGCCGAGAATAGTCCCGACCAGGGTTGATGCGCTCGAGGCGCTTCGGCAGCGGGTCAGCGCAGCGGGTGCTCGACCGACAGTCTGCCGCGGCGGACGAGATCACGTTTGGTGATCGGCGGCAGGGCGGCGTCGTCGTCGGGGGCAGCGGGGTTGGGCCACACCAGCAGGGTGACGGTCGCGGCGGGCACGAATCCGCTGCTGGTCATCAGCGCGGCCGAGGCGCTGTTGCGGTCCTCGACATCGGTGACGATATGGCGGGCGCCGCGGGCGAACAACGCCTCCGAGCACACGTTCACCAGCCGCCGCGCGATCCCGTGGCCCTGCATATCGGGGGCTACCGCGATCCATTCCAGATACGCCCAGTCGTCGCGATGCTCGAACTCCATCGACCCGAGGACGAACCCGACCACCCGGTCGGAATCCAGGGCCACCCAGCAGGCGTTGTCGGGGCTGTCGAGGTGCTCGGCGACGGCCGTGAGCGACCACGACGTGTACGGCTTGATGGTGGTGTCGAAAACCTGATGGCCGAGGTCGAGGACTTGACGCAGGTGTCCCAAACCCATCGGCACG
Organism: Nocardia sp. NPDC060220; assembly: GCF_042727815.1. NCBI lineage: Bacteria > Bacillati > Actinomycetota > Actinomycetes > Mycobacteriales > Nocardiaceae > Nocardia > Nocardia sp. NPDC060220. The sequence goes on along the minus strand of NZ_JBHWZY010000428.1, from coordinate 897 downwards.
ACAGCGATGGCGGTGTCCATAGCCGCCAGTGTGCCCTACGCGCCTTTGCGGGCAGCGGTCTTGGACGTGGTGGATTTGCTCGCGGCGGCTTTGCGCGGTGCGGCTTTCTTGGCGGCCTTTTTCGCGGGTTTCTTCTCCGGGGCGGCTTCCCGGCGCCCGCTGGTCTCGAGACTGCGTTGCAGCGCGGCGACCAGATCCACGACTTCGGCATCCGCCTGTTCGGCGGGCGCTGTCTCGGCGGCGGGCTCGACCTTGCCGGTGCCGCTGGCGATCGCCTCGTCGAGCAGCTTCTGCAATTCGATCTGGTATTCGTCGGTGTATTCGGACGGGTCGAAATCTCCTGACATCGATTCGACGAGGGTTTCGGCCATCTTCACAGTGGATGTGTGGTTGGTGTTCGTGGTTTCAGAACCAACACAGTGGACGCGAGCAACTGAGGACAAGCCCTCGGCCTATTAGTACCGGTCAACTCCACCCCTTACCGGGCTTCCATATCCGGCCTATCAACCCAGTCGTCTACTGGGAGCCTTACCCTCTCAAGGAGGTGGGAATACTCATCTCGAAGCAGGCTTCCCGCTTAGATGCTTTCAGCGGTTATCCCTCCCGAACGTAGCCAACCAGCCATGCCCTTGGCAGAACAACTGGCACACCAGAGGTTCGTCCGTCCCGGTCCTCTCGTACTAGGGACAGCCCTTCTCAATATTCCTACGCGCACAGCGGATAGGGACCGAACTGTCTCACGACGTTCTAAACCCAGCTCGCGTACCGCTTTAATGGGCGAACAGCCCAACCCTTGGGACCGACTCCAGCCCCAGGATGCGACGAGCCGACATCGAGGTGCCAAACCATCCCGTCGATATGGACTCTTGGGGAAGATCAGCCTGTTATCCCCGGGGT
>NZ_JBHWZY010000427.1:0-5873 GCF_042727815.1 Nocardia sp. NPDC060220 | reverse complement strand
GATCGTGGTAGGCGACGAGCCGATCGAACCACAGCGAGTGCGCCCGCGGCACCTGCACGGCGGCGAGGTATTCCGAGCTGCCGACGACGGCGGTGTCGGCGACGTAGACCTCGGCGAGTCCGCGCCGGTGAGCCAGCGCGGCGGGCACCAATTGTTCGAATCCGAGGGTGCCGCGTACCGGCGACAGTCCCCCGCTCATGCGAGCACCGCCTCGTGGGTCGGCGCGTCGCTCCAGATCCTGGTGGCGAGTACGGCACCCAGTGCCCGTGGCGTCGGGTGGGTGAACAGATCCTCCAGCGAGAGCTGGGTGCCCGCGGCGGCATTGATCCTTCCGCGCAGTTCGAGAGCGGATAGCGAGGTGAGCCCGATCGCAAGAACGGTGGCGTCGAGGTCGATCTCGTCCGCGGTGAGGTCGATGAGGATCTCGCGGATCTGATCGACCACCAGGCCGACGGCGACATCGCGGCGCCGGTCCTCGGGAACGGTCAGCAGGTCCGAACGCGTGGACGGTGCCTCCCCTGCCGGTGCGTCGTGCCGACCGGCGATCCGGTCACCGGCGAGTTCGGCGCCGGCGACGCCGATCATGCTTTCGAGGACGGCGCTGTCGGTGTGGACCCAGTAGCGGCGATGCTGGAACGCATAGGTCGGCAGATCCACAACTCTGGCGGTGTCGCCGGAACACAGTGCCGACCAGCCGACTTCGGCACCGGCCACCCAGGCTGCCGCCACGGCTTCGATCGCCGAACCGGCTTCGTCGGCGCCGGGTCGCAGCACCGGAACGGCTGTGCTGCCGGTATCGGCGAGTGTCTCGTAGACCAGGCCGGACAGGGTGTCTCCCGCGCCGAGTTCGAGATAGGTGACGACGCCGGATTCGTGCAGCCGCAGCACACTCTCGTGGAAACGCACCGGCTCGCGGGCCTGACGTACCCAGTAGTCGATCGAAGTGAGCTGTCCCGGTGTGGATTCCGTGCCGGTCACGGTGGAGAGGAAAGGAATGCGCGGTTCCTGGAGGCGAACGGTCGCGACGACCGAGCGGAATTCGTCGACGATCGCATCCACGTGCGGCGAGTGGAAGCCCCGGTCTACGCCGAGCCTGGCTACTCGTCGGCCGCGTTCGCGCCAGTGCCGGGCGAGCTCACCCACCGCGGCGATATCGCCGGCGATCACGGTGGCGTTCGGCCCGTTCGCCGCGGCGACCGATACCTCGGCCTCGCGACCGGCGAAGGAGGCCGCGACCTCGGCCATGGATGCCCGCACGGACACCATCGCTCCCGGGTCCATCCGCTGCATCAGCCGACCACGCGCGGCGACCACGGCCATCGCGTCGTCCAGAGACAGCACACCCGCGACGTGCGCGGCGCAGAGTTCACCGACCGAGTGACCGACAACGAAATCCGGTACCAAGCCCCAGGATTCGAGCAGCCGGAACAGAGCCACCTGCACGGCGAACACGGCGGGCTGGGTGTAGTCGGTTCGCGCGAGCAACTCACCCGTCCCGAACATCTCGGTACGCAACGGATGCTCGAGATAGGCGTCGAAACCCACGCAGATCGTGTCGAGCGCCTCGGCGAACACCGGGTACGTGTCAGAGAGCCCGCGGCCGATGCCCGCGAGTTGCCCGCCCTGACCAGGGAACATCATCGCCAGTTTGCCGCCGGTGCCACGGCGTGACAGGACTGCCGAGGTGGCGGTGCGTCCCTCGGCGATGGCCGTGAGTCCGTCCAGGAACTCGCCGCGGGTGTTCGCCACGACGACGGCGCGATGGTCGAATCTCGTTCTCGTGGTTGCCAAGGAGTGCGCGATGTCGGCGAGATCGTCCGGGGAATTCGCGACTGCCGTGCGTAGGCGGGCCGCCTGGTCACATAGTGCGGCGGCGGTGCGTGCCGAGAGCAGCCACGGAGTCGGCGAGGGCGTGGGCCTCGCATGCGCCGGGGCGGCGGTCTGCGGGGAGGCGACCGTGGGCGACACCGCGTGGCGGGTGTCGGCCGAAATCGCCGCGGGTGCTTCGGATTCCGGTGCTTGCTCGATGATCAAGTGGGCGTTGGTGCCGCTGATGCCGAAGGACGACACCGCGGCCCGGCGTGGATGTTCGGAGGTCGGCCACGGCTGTGGCCGCAGCGCCAGCCGGATTCGATCTCCGGTCCAGTCGGCGTGCGAGGTCGGCGCGTCCACGTGCAGCGTGGGCGGAACCATCCCGTGCCGGATCGCCTGCACCGCCTTGATCAGTCCGGCCACGCCCGCGGCCGACTGCGTGTGTCCCATATTCGATTTCACCGATCCCAGCAGCAGTGGTGGCGCACCGTCGCGCTGCCCGTAGGTGGCCAGCAGGGCCTGCGCCTCCACCGGGTCACCGAGTACGGTGCCGGTGCCGTGGCCCTCCACCATGTCGATGTCGGACGCGCGCAGACCAGCGTTGGCCAACGCGGACCCGATCACCCGCTGCTGTGCCGGTCCGCGCGGTGCGGTGAGCCCGTTGGAGGCGCCGTCACTGTTCACCGCCGAACCGCGCAGTACCGCGAGCACTCGGTGCCCGTGCCGCCGCGCTTCCGACAGACGTTCCAGGAGAACGACACCGACGCCCTCACCCCAGGCGGTGCCGTCAGCGCCCGCGGCATAGGACTTGCATCGACCGTTCGGCGCCAGCGCACGCTGACGCGAGAACAGCGCGAACGGCATCGGGGTGGACATCACCGTCACGCCGCCGGCGAGCGCCATGCCGCATTCGCGCAGCCGGAGCGACTGCATCGCCTGATGAATCGCGACCAGCGACGAAGAGCAGGCGGTGTCGACGGTGACCGCCGGGCCTTCCAGACCCAGCAGGTACGCGACCCGACCCGCCGCCATCGAGGCATGGTTGCCGGTGAAGTAGTAGGTCTCCGCCCCATCCCAGGCCTGCGTGGCGCCGAATCCGTAACCCTGATCGCTGAATCCCACGAACACACCGGTGTCGGTGCCGCGCAACGTCGTCGGGTCGACGCGGGCCTGTTCGACCGATTCCCAGGCGAGCTCGAGCAGCAGGCGCTGCTGCGGGTCCATCGCCTCGGCCTCGCGCGGGCTGATCCCGAAGAATCCGGCGTCGAACTCGCCCGCACCTTCGAGAAAACCGCCCTCTCGCACATAGGATTTGGCGAACTTGTCCGGGTCGGGATCGTAGAACCCGTCCACGTCCCAGCCGCGATCCGCCGGGAACTCCGAGATCAGGTCGCGCCCCTCGATCAGCGCCTCCCACAGGTGCTCGGGCGATTCGATCCCGCCGGGGAACCGGCACGACATACCCACGATCGCGATCGGTTCCCGTGCGCGTGCCTGCTCGTCCTCGAGCTGCTGTCTGGTCTCCTGCAACTGCCGGGTGGCGCGTTTGAGATACGTGCGAAGTTCCGCTTCGGTGGCCATCGGCCTCTCGCTTTCTGTCTCGGCTCAGACCGAACGGACCTGGTCGATGAGATCGAACAGGGCGTCGTCGTCGGCACCGTCGATGTTGTCGACCAGATCGCGCGCCGAGTCGCCGCGCAGGGTGCGCACGAGGTCGTTGATCCGCAGCAGCAGTTCCTCGACCCGCTCCGGTGGCAGCTCGATACCGGCACATCCCGCCGCCACTGCGTCGAGCTGTCCGACGATGCGGGCGCCCGGGTCGTCCACGGGCGCGATCTCGGTGCGCAGGTAGCTCGCCAGCGCGGTGGCGTTGGGGTAGTCGAAGACGATCGTCGTGCGCAGCTTCGCGCCGGTGGCCGCCTCCAGCCGGTTGCGGAATTCCACGGCGCCCAACGAGTCGAAACCCAGGTCGGTGAACGCGGTATCGGCGGGCACCGCCTCCGCCGACGCGTGACCGAGGACGGCCGCCGCGTGCGACCGGATGACGCCGAGGATGATCCGCTCCTGTTCGGCGGGCTCCTGACCGGTGAGGCTCGACAGCAGCTTCGCCGACTCGTCGGAGCCACCGCCGGCCGCCCGGCGCGGGCCGCGCAGCAGCGACCGCAGCATCGCGGGCATCTCGTCGACATCGCCGAGCGAGCCCAGTGCCGTGAGGTCGAGGCGTGCGGGTACGGCGAGTGCTCTGCCGGTCGACAGGGCGTTGTCGAACAGGGCCATCCCGTCGTCGTCGGTGAGCGGGACCAGCCCTTCGCGGCGCATTCGCCGCAGGTCGCGCTCGGTCAGGTGCCCCGTGATGCCGGTCCCGCGCTCCCACAGCCCCCACGCCATCGCGGTGGCGGTCAGGCCACGGTGTCTGCGGTGCTGGGCCAGCGCGTCGAGGAACCCGTTGGCCGCGGCGTAGTTCGCCTGGCCCGGGTTGCCGAGCAGACCCGCGATCGAGGAGTACATCACGAACATCGCCAGCGGGTGCCCGCCGGTCACCTCGTGCAGGTGCCAGGCGGCATCGGCCTTGGGGCGCAACACTGTGGCGATGTGTTCGGGAGTGTGCTCGCTGAACAACGCGTCCTCGACGACGCCCGCGGTGTGGACGACGCCGGTGAGCGGATGCGCGGCGGGGATCGCCGCCACCAGTGCGGTGAGAGCGTCGCGGTCGCCGACATCGCAGGCGGCGATGTCGACCTGGGCGCCGAGCGCGGTCAGCTCGGCGGCGAGTTCGCTCGCGCCGTCCGCGTCGGGTCCGCGACGACTGGTGAGCAGCAGGTGCCGAACTCCGTGTGTGGCCACCAGATGCCGGGCGGCCAGCGCGCCGAGGCCGCCGGTGCCGCCGGTCACCAGAACGGTGCCGTCGCGGTCGAGTGGGGTCGGCACGGTCAGGACGTATTTGCCGATGTGGCGTGCCTGGCTCAGCTGACGGAATGCCTCGGGCGCACGCCGCACGTCCCACCGGGTCACCGGAAGTGGTTGCAGATCACCGAATTCGAACAGCGTGCGCAGTTCGGTCAGAATCTCGTGCAGCCGGTCCGGGCCTGCCTCCATCAGGATGAAGTTCTGGTACCGGACGCCCGGGTGGGTTGCCGCGATCTCGTCGGCGTCACGCAGATCGGTCAGGCCCATCTCGATGAACCGACCGCCGCGCGGCAACAGGTCCAGCGACGCGTCGACCTTGTCGCCCGCGAGGGAGTCGAGCACGACATCGACACCGCGTCCGCCGGTCGCTTCGAGGAACTTCGCCTTGAACTCGGTGGTTCGCGTATTGCCGATCCGTTCGTCGTCGAAGCCGTTCGCGCGCAGCACATCCCACTTGCCGGGGCTGGCCGTGACGTAGAGGTCCAACCCGAGATGGCGGGCCAACTGGACCGCGGCCATGCCGACACCGCCGGTGGCGGCGTGGATCAGCAGCGACTCCCCCGACCGCACCCGCGCCAGGTCGACCAGCGAGTAATAGGCCGTCGCGAACACGATCGGTGCGGCTGCCGCCTCGTCGAACGACCAGCCTTCCGGAATCTTGATCACCGTGCGCCGGTCGGCCACCACCGTCGCGCTGACGCCGGTGAAGATGCCCATCACCCGATCGCCCAGCGCGAAGTCCACCACATCGGGAGCGACCTCGACGATCACCCCCGCACCCTCACCACCGATGGCGGTGTTCGGGATCGGGTACATCCCGAGCACGATCAGCACATCGCGGAAGTTGACACCCGCCGCCCGCACCGCGATCCGCACCTGTCCGGGTGCGAGCGGCTCGATCTCGGCCGGCGCCAGAATCATGTTGTCGCCGTTGAGGGTTCCGCGCCCGTGGTCGACCAATCGCCAGTCGTGCGCACCGAGCAGCTCAGCCGACCCGACCGTGTCCGCACCCGCGCGCACCAGGCGCGGCGCGTGCGTCTCCCCGTGCCGGATCGCTAGTTGCGGCTCGTTGGTGAGTGCCGCGCAGGTGCACACCGCCTCGCGGTAGTCGCTGCGATCATCGAGATCGAGCAGCGCTATGCGGCCGGGGTTCT
>NZ_JBHWZY010000426.1:0-5875 GCF_042727815.1 Nocardia sp. NPDC060220 | reverse complement strand
CGGCCGGATTCCCTCAGCTCTCGAACAACTGCTGCCCGAGGTAGTTCCCGGCCGCGGGGACGCCGGGCGGGATCGCGAACACGGCCGAGCCCACCGGAGTCGTCCATTCGTTCAGCGCGTCGAACTCCGCCAGCCGCTGCTGCACAGGCAGGAACTGGGCATCGACGTCGCGCTGGTAGGCGACGAACAACAGTCCCGAATTCGACAACTTCCCCGGGGCGGGCGCCTCGTCGTAGTTGAAACCGCGCCGCAGGAACCGTTCACCGTCGTGCGTGTGCCTGGCGCGGGCGACATGCGACGACGGCGGGATCACCGGGATGCCGTTGCGGTCCACCGCCGCCAGATCGGGTTCGTCGTGCTCGGCGGTGCCGGTGAGCGGCGCACCGGTGCTGACCTTTCTGCCCACGGTCAGTTCCCGGCCGTCGGCGTCGAGTTCGTCCCAGCGGTCCAGATCCATGGCGATCCGGCGCAGCACCAGCGAGGTGCCACCCGTCAGCCACGGCGTCGACGCACCGTCGTCCCACACCAGACGATCGAAGTCGACCGTGCGCGGGGCGATGTTGACGGTGCCGTCGACCTGGCCCATGAGGTTGCGCATGGTCTGGCCGCGTGGCGCGTCCCGGAAGCCGCGCTGCACCCACCGCACCGTCACCAGCGACTTCACATGCTTGGACAGCACCCGCACCGCGTGCGCTACCGTCGTCGCTTCCTGAGCGCAGACCTGGAGCACCAGATCCGCGCCGGTGTAGGCGGGCTCCAGCCGGTCGACGGGAAACGGCGGCAGCTGCCGCAGCCACCTCGGTCGTCGTGCCGTGAGACCGGTGACGGTGAACAGCTCGGGACCGAAACCGACCGTGACGGTGAGCCGGGCAGGCCGGGCCGCGAGTTCCGGTTCGGTGTCGGCCAGCGCGGGAACGCCCTGGGTGAGCCGCGACGCGTCGTCGGTCCAGATCCGGAGCAGGCCGACGACGTCCTCGCGTCCGACGCCGGGCGCGAGATCGAAACCGGCGAAGGCCACGTGGCCGGGTGGCGTGGTCTCGATGCCGGCCTGGTGCGTGCCGTAGAACGGAACAACGTCGAGCCCCTCGCCGGGTTCTCGTTCCCGATCCCGGAGACCGGCCGCGCCCCAGCCGATTCCGGCCGCGCCGACGACACCCGCTGCCGCCGCTCCCCCGCCGAGCAACCGGCGGCGGGAGAGCCCGGCATGCGGATCAGCCACCGTGCGTCGGGTTCTCGGAGCCCGGCGTGTAATTCTCCTTGCCGCCCGCGAAATCGCGCACCTGGGCGCTGACGACAGTGCTCGAGCCGTCGGAGAAGGTCAGGGTGAGCGAGGTTTCCGCGCCGGTGCGCAGTGGCTGCAACAGGTCCATGAACATCAGATGCTCGGCACCGGGCTTCAGTGTCACTTCACCGTGCGCCGGGATGGTGATGCCGCCCTCCTTCGGCCGCATGGTCTTGGCCCCGGTGCTGTCGGGCACGACCTCGTGGATCTCGACCCGGTCCGAGGCCGGGCTGGTCGCGGCGACCAGGGTGACCGGCACGTCCCCGGTGTTACGCAGGTTGCCGAAGGCGGCGGACATGCCGGAGTCGGCGGCCTTGATCCACTGGTCGCTCATCGTGATCCGGTCACCCGCCGACGCGGGGGCAGCGGGTGCGGGTTCCGAACCCGAGCAGGCGGTGGAGAAGAGGGCGAGGACAGACAGTGCGGTCGCGGCACCGAGACGGCGGGCGACGCGGGGTGAACGCAGGTGGGTACGCGTGTACGCGGACATGGGGAACTCCGATCATCGGGATGGAATGGACCCCGGACCGGCCTGTCGGCACAGCGAATCATCCACCGGGAAGGCGGATTTCGACGGCGTGGAGCTACGCCGGAACGGGGGTGAGTGTGGTCGCGCCCGTTCGGGGCGGACCACGCAGCCCGATGTCCGGTCGTAGGAGGAGTTGCCGGAGCACCGCGCGCTCGTCGGCGGCGGGTCGCCGGACCGCACGCGCGAGGGGGCGCACGACCCCGGCCAGCACGAGGACCAGCTGACGCACGCTGGTGATCGCCCGGCGTACTCCGACTTCGGCGGCGCGAATCGCGATCGCGCCGACCGGGATCGCGACCAGGTGCGCGAGCACCATCGCGGCCGAAAGAGGATGGTGCTGGACATGTCCCAGCGACATCGCGGTGTGCCCGACGCCCTGGCCGACAGCCAGCACCGCCATGGTCGAGACCGGACTGTGTCCGCGTGGCAGCGCGGAGACCACGACACCGATCAGGGCGCAGGCGGCGAACAGCAGGGCCATCGACGAGCCGGTGGGAAGGGCGGTAGCGCCACCGAGGCCGTGCGCGAGCACGGCGACCGCACCGGACGCGGCACCGACCGCCGCGCCGCGTAAGCGCGCGGTGTGATCCGTCGGTGAACGCACAGAGCCATGCTACGACTACGTGTCGTAGACAACGGGATCAGGGCGTATGACCGGGATCTCATCGGCGCCGCACCCGAATTCCGAAGAAGGACTTGACCTTAACCATTGTTTGGGTTTGATGATGGTCTCACCACCGAATGAGGGAGAACATCATGACCACCACCGCCGCCCCCGCCACCTACACCGTTCCCGCACTGAACCGGCCCGTGGCCGTGCTGGGCGCCGCTGCCACCGCCGTGGTGCTGAACCTGATCGTCTGGGCCGTCGGCGCCGCCGCAGGCGGGACGTTCACCACGATCGCCGACGGCAAGGTCACCGATGCCGCACCCGGCGGCGTGATCATGATGTCGGCGGTGCCGGTGCTGATCGGGCTCACCGTCGCCGTGCTGCTGTCCTACGTGTGGACCGGCGTGCTGCGGACCGCCGCCGTGGTCGGATCGGTGCTGTCGATCGCGACCATCGGGCTGACCGTGGCCGCCGACTTCGACACCGCCTCCACCATCGCCCTGTCGGTGATGCACGTGGTGCTGGTGCCGGTCATGGTGATCGCGCTGGAAGGTGTGCGTCGCGGCATCACCGCGAAGTGACCCGAACACACAGCGAAGGCCCCGCCGAGAAACGGCGGGGCCTTTCGCATGCCGAGTTCTAGACCGAGCGGCCGAACAGCAGCTTCCACGGCATGAGCGCCGATTCGAGCTGCACCTTCAGGCTCATCTTCGACGCGCCGACGGTGCGCTCCTCGAAGCGGATCGGCACCTCGGCGATCGTGTAGCCCTTCTTGATCGCGCGGTAGTTCATCTCGACCTGGAACGAATAGCCGTTGCTGCGGATCGACGCCACGTCGATCGCCCGCAGGGTATCGGCCTTCCAGGCCTTGAAACCGGCGGTCGCGTCCTTCACGCCCAGGCGCAGGATCAAGTTCACGTAGAAGTTGGCCCAGGCCGACAGGGCCTTGCGGTACCACTTCCACTCCGCGGCGGTGGAACCACCGGGCACGTAGCGCGACCCCAGCGCCACGCCGACATCGTCGGAGCTCAGCTTCTCGAGCATCGACGGGATCACCTCGGCGGGATGCGACAGATCGGCGTCCATCTGGATCACCACGTCGGCACCCTCGTCCAGCGCCGCGGTGATGCCCGCGATGTAGGCGCGGCCGAGACCGTCCTTCTCGGTGCGGTGCAGCACGCTCACCACATTCGGCAGCTCAGCAGCCAGTTTGTCGGCGACATCACCCGTGCCGTCGGGTGAATTGTCATCTACCACCAGCACGTGCAGATCGGACACCGGCAGAGCCGTCAGCCGCTCCACCGCCACCGGCAGATTTTCCCGCTCGTTGTAGGTCGGCACAACAACGGTAACCCTCAAGGGTCGCCCTCCCTGCTCACCTGGATAGCCCCGCGGCCCAGGATGCGGGCACGGGGCATGTCATCGATTCGTTATGACGGTACTCGATGGTCCTGACGCTTTCCTGAGTGGCCGTGCGGGCGCTCACCACAGCCGACCCGCGTGGACCAGCGCGTCGCTGATCAATCCGAGGCCGAACACGACGAAAAGCACCCTGATGACCGGCGGCCCGAAGCGGGTGATGCCCCGCACGAGCAGGCGGTATACCCGCCGCGCGCGCGGTGTCCGCCGCATGGCGACAGCGAGCACGACCAACGGCAGGATCAGGGCGATGGCGCAGTAACCGGCCACGATCACCGGCCACACCACCGGCAGCGGGCGCTGTGCGGACAGCAGGGCCAGGGCCGCGAGGTACGGCACCGAGGTCGGCACCTTCGCCAAACCCAGCGTGAAGCCGAGCACGCCCATCAGCCACGGATGCTTACGCACCGGCTCGACCCAGCGACCACCGGTGGGCGCGGTGGTGTCCACCGGCAGCACGGCGACCGCGATCAGCACCAGGCCGATCACCAGCTCGCCCCAGTACCGCAGAGCCGGGGTCAACTCGAAGTCGAGGAGCCGGACCAGGAAGTCGATGCCGAGTACGGTGCACACGCCGAAGACCACGGAGATCGCGAAAACGCCGCCGAGGAAGCTGAGCACACCCGTCATCGGCGAGCGCCGGGTCAGCCTGGCGTCGGCGACCACGGCCGTGGTGATCGCCACCAGCAGCACATCGAGCGCGTCGAGCAGAGCGAACCCGAGCAGGGCCAACAGTCGATACCCATCCATGACATGGCTGACCCTACTCGCCGGTCATATTTCGATCGCCGACCCGTTCGTCACACCAGCACCACCCGAATCCCGCGGCGAAAGTCCTTGACCTGCGCGGTCTCGAAATCGATCCTGCCATCTGGACTGGACTCCCCCGCAAACGGCGCTCGGTGGTTACGCTTTTGAGCACCGGCCGTGCCGGGATCCGCGATCGTGAAGGGGCAGACATCGTGGCAGAAATGTCTTTCGACCCGTCAGCGCTCGACGCTTATCAGCGTGCGGCAGCTCGGGTTTCCGAACTTCTTGGCACAGCGGCCACAGAGACGACGACCGCGGCCGGGGTCGACCTGTCCGGGCTCGGCGTGCTCGGGCGTGAATTCGCCGCCGCCTGGACACAGGCCGCGGGCGACCACGCGTCGACGCTGAGCACGGCGGGCAACCTGGTCACCGCCTATCAGGACATCTTGAATCGCTTCGGCGCCAGCGTGACCGGGATCGATTCCGGGCTGGCGGGCGATCTGCGAGCAGCCGAGGGAGAGGTGGCGTGATGCGTTCCAAGTCGCTGGTCACCGAGACCACGGTCAGCACGATCACCCCCGCCGAGGCCGAGGCGAAGATCGAGCCGGTGATCGCGCTGCTCGAAGTTCCATTGCTCGAGTTGCGGAGATCGCTGGGCAGCAACACTTCCGCCGATCCCGACGCGTCCGTGGTCGCCGCGCTCACGTCGGCATCCGCCGCGACCACGGCTACCGAAGACCCGCATCGGCTCGGGCTGTACGCGCTCGAGTCGACCGAGACCGCGGCACCGGCCACCCCCGCGCTGCGGCAGACCGCCACCGAGGTCTCGGCCGCGGCCGATCGCGGGACCAGTTTGAGCTCGCTGCTCGGGCAGGCGTATTCGACACAGTCGACCGCAGCCGCCAAGGTCGACGCGATCATCGCCGACTTCCGGGCCAAGGCGAAGAAGGCCGCGCCCGCGGTGAACGAGAACAACCTCGACGCCATCGTCGAGCTGGCCGAAGAGGCCATTTCGGAAGCGGTCGGGGTGGTGGGCAACGCCAGCACCGAGATGGATCAGTACACCCGCGACACCAAGGGGCTCACCAGCGATCTCGGCGGGACCAACGGGGTAACCGTGCCCACCGGCGCGACGGAGGTGGCGCCCGGGGTCTATGTGCTCGGCACCGGCGGGTCCGATACGTCGTCGTGGGACGACTCCTCGTGGGATGACGAGGACGACAACATCGATCCGGCGACAGCGGCGCAGATCGCGTTGCAGGAGGCCTTGATCGACGGTGGGGTG
>NZ_JBHWZY010000425.1:0-5887 GCF_042727815.1 Nocardia sp. NPDC060220 | reverse complement strand
GAACGACACCCTCGACGACCTTCTGGCCGACCATGATCTGCAGACTCTGTCCACCGCCAACACCATCGGTGTGCGCAGAGAAGTGGATTCCTACTGCGGCACCTTCGGATTCAGCAAGGACACCGGCGGCAAGGCAGGCCGCAACGGCGCGGAGTCGATCGACGACGCCGTCGACTGGGACTCCGGAACATGGGGCTGAACCCGCCGGCCGCGGACCACCGCGGCCGGATCCGCATTTCGGGAAAGGTGAATACGCAGTGACCGTGGAAATTGCCGTCGCCATGTTGATCGCCTGGGCGGTCGGCAAGGCCAACCGGGTCGGGAAACCCATCAATGGACTCACCGACGAAGCGCTGGACCTCGCGGTGAATCGAGTACGCAACGCGGTGGTTGCCAAACTCGGTGGCGACCCGGCCGTCCAGCAGTTGCTGAACGAGGCCCGCGCGACCCGTGGTGCGGTGTCCTCGGCCACGCAGGTCGCCGCCGAACGGTCCCTTTCGGTAGCGGTCGCCGGCGACAGCGGCTTCAGTGCCGAACTCGACCGGCTGACCGCACCGCCGAATCCGCCACCTGCCCCGGCCGGTTCCGGGCCGCGGTACAACAACTCCGGCACTTTCGCCGGTGTGATGGGCGATATCAGCGCCACCGGCCCGGTCACTGTGAAGAGCAAGATCGTGCATCAGGCCAAGCGCCACCCGGTCCTCACGACGTTCGTCGTCGTCGGTGCGGTTGCGCTGCTCGGCTTCTCCGCCGACCGGTTGATGAGCGATCCGAGCTCCGGTCCACAGCCGGGTGGTGGCGCAGAGGCCATGGCAGGCACGTGGACAGCATCCGACGGTACCGGAACAAAAACCTTCGGTTCCGATGGTGGCCGGTGCGACGGATTCTTCTACAACAACGGCGAACCGCTCGACATCGGCGGACCGATGACATGCTCGATCTCCAGCAAACCCGATACGGACGGTCGGTACACGCTGATAGTGACGCAGAGCCCCAATCGAGCGAAATACCGCGTCGAGTTCACAGATGCCGAGCACGCCTCCGTTTTCGATTCGTCCGGGACCGAGCTCTACGATCTCGAGCGTTTCTGACCGGAAGGAACGGACCGCGGCGCTACAGTCGCTGGCCTATGAGCCGATCGCACGATTTCGCCGTACGGTCGTGGCCGCGTCTTCGTTCAGGTGACACTGTTCGCCTGGTCTCACCGGCCAGTTTCCCCGACGAAGCTTCCTCGATCCTGCAACTGACCCAGACCCTGCAGGATCGAGGTCTTCGGGTCGAAGTCGGAGACCACGCGTTGGACCGGCACGGTTATATGGCAGGGCGAGACGCCGACCGACTCGCAGACCTCAACGCCGCCTACACCGATCCCGATGTTCGAGCGATCATCACAACGCGAGGCGGGGCAGGCGCCTACCGTCTCCTCGACGGACTCGACTACGACGCTATCCGCGCCGACCCGAAACCCCTTGTCGGATTCAGCGACATCACCTACCTACATCTGGCGATCTGGCAGAACTGCCGCGTCCCAGGCGTCCATGGCTGCCTCGCAGGCCGCCGATCGACCGAAACCGTTCACCATCTATTGACCAGCCCGCGACCATACGTGCTCGAGCGCAACTCGAAACTGATGTCGGTCGCGGTCGAATCAGCCGGGCGCGCACAGGGATTCGTGATGGGAGGTTCGCTGGCCGCCATGGCCGGCATGGTCGGTGCAGGCCTGCCCGACCTCACCGACTCCATAGTCCTCATCGAAGCCCAACGCCAAATCGGGCTCGGACAGATCGACCGCCAACTCACCCAGCTGATCCGATCCGGAGCCTTCGACGGTATCCGAGCGTTCGCCCTGGGAAGGTTCCACGGGTTCGAGGATTACACCGACCGCGGCTGGAACCTCATCGACGTCCTGCGCGACCGCCTTGTCCCCCTCGGCAAACCGATCCTCGGAGGCCTGGAATTCGGTCACGGACCAGATCCGCACGCGATACCTCTCGGTACTTTCGCCGAACTCGACACCGACAGTGGAACACTCACGCTCAACCCACCTGGCCGCTCGGAACTTGCCAGCCGCTGACTGCTACACCCGCCGAGCAAAACTGACACTGGTTCGCGGAAGGCGCGACAGAGGACAGGTCGCTGGGCTGTTCCGCCGCACGGCGTCGGCCTCGTGTCATACAGAAGTTCCGAAGTCGGATTCGCGACGTCGAGGCCGCCATGGTTACACCGGCAGAACTGATTCGGCCTGGCTGGTTCCAACTGTCCGTCTTCGCCGGACTCGACGGGGACAATGCTGGAATGCCCGAGTTGATGTCGGCAGTGGTCGATCCCGCTGCGTTCGCCACCGATCAGCCCACACTCACCGCGGCCGATGGGCTGACGCTGCGGCCTTGGACCGTCGCCGATGCGCCCACCGTCTACGCGGCATTCCAAGACCCCGCGATCCGGCAGTGGCATGTTCGGACGGCCGAGTCCATCGAGCAGGTTCGCCAATGGATGCACCAATGGCGCTCGGCCTGGTCCAGCGGCAACGGTCAATGGGCCGTCACCAGCAACGGAGACGTCGCCGGACGCATCGGATTGCGGCAGTCGGACCTCACCGAGGGCGTCACCGAACTCGCCTACTGGACCCTGCCCGCCCGGCGCGGGCACCACATCGCGCCTCGCGCCGCAAACATGCTGACCCGTTGGGCTTTTCACGACGTCGGATTCGACCGGATCGAGCTCACCCACTCGGTCCACAATCTGCCATCGTGCCGGGTCGCAGCCAAATGCGGATTCCCCTTCGAGGGCACGCTGCGTGGCGCCGGCCGCCACAGTGACGGCCGCCACGACATGCACCTGCACGCCCGACTCCGCACCGACTGATACCCGGCCTGATCAGCGAGAACACGGGCGGGACAAGCTGATGTGCCTAGTCAGGATTGGGCGGCATCGTGAGGCAGAACGGATGTCCCGCCGGGTCGAGCAGAACGCGCCAGCGATCCGGTGCGGGCTGGAACTGTGCCTTTACCGCACCGCAGCCGATCGCCGCAGCCTCGGAGACATCGAGATCAGTCACGAACAGATCCAGGTGCATCTGCTTGGGTACCCGATTGCCGGGCCACTCCGGCGGTATGTGGTCCGCCACTCGTTCGATCGTCAGCGTCACCCCCGATCCGCGCAGCACCACCAAATCGTCGGACTCGTAACGGATTTCGAAATCCAGCAACGCCCGGTAGAACTGGGCGAGGTGTCGGGTGTCCCGGCTGTCGAGGGCGATCGCACCGAACCTGGCTATCGCGGTCATGGCTCTCCCTACCTGTGACCCCAGCCTGACGCGGGAGTCGACGTCCTGCCATCGATACCATCGTTTGCCGTTTGTAGCTCTACGGTGCGGACGTTCGAAGAGAGGCGTCAGTCGCCGGGAGCGGCGGTCTCAGCTACTCAGTCGAGACAGAACTCGTTGCCCTCGACGTCCTGCATCACCAGACACGACTCATTGACGCCATCGGCACGCAGTAGTCGCAGGCGTACCGCGCCGAGCGGGATCAGCCGTGCGCATTCGGCTTCGAGTGCGGCGACGCGCTCCTCACCCACGAGCCCGGTGCCGACCCGCACGTCGATGTGAAGTCTGTTCTTCACGACCTTCCCCTCGGGCACGCGCTGGAAATACAGGCGCGGGCCCACACCTGAGGGATCGACGCACGCCGAGCCCCTGTGCTCGTACCCCAGCACCTCGGACCAGAAACGAGCAACACGCTCAGGCTCCGCGCAGTCGAAGGTGACCTGGATCTGTTTTACCGACACCATCGATCCACCATAGAGAGCAAGTCTCGAGTCGTCTCCACTTCGGATCGCCACGCACACAACACGGTTTGGGCTGACAACGCCGAGAAGTCGGGCCTGGCGGCCGGCAATGTGCGTGAGACTCGGATACACCATCGGAGAGCAACCAGCACAGAGTGCCTCCAGGACAGCCACCATGACAACTCACGTTGTCAGCCAGGGAGGACTGAACCTACCTCGCCGAAGTCGCGCCGAAGTGACAACTTTAGTTGTCAACGGCCGGGGCGGTCGGCCACCGTTTGCGGGCCGCCTGTCGACTGATCCCGACCAGCCGACCCACATCACCGTAGGACGCGCCTGCGGCAAGCGCGATCCTGGCGCACTCGTCGACCCGTTCAGCAGCGGCCCGGCGCGCGGCATCCGCTTCGGCCAGCGCCGCCAATGCCGTGCACGGCTCTTTCGGCCCCGGCGGCACACCATCCATCACCAGTGGGCGCAGGCACGGTCCGACCAACTCGACCAACCGCTCCGCCGGTGCATCGGACACCCCGGGAATGTGCACCATGTAACGCGCGACCAGCACGCCGAGCACCAGCGTGCCGATCAGCGCGGACCGCCGTTCAGCATCTGGGCCGACCATCACGCGCGTCCACGGACTCGTCTCCGGATTCACGATCGCGCAGCGCACGGCGTGGGCCGCCTCCGGATGGGTGAGCATCGACCTCAGTACCGGCATCGTTCGGTCGTCCTTGCGGTCCACATCCGCCAAGGCGTGCCGAAGCAGGCGTTCACCGAGTTCCTCCGGCGGGCCTTCCAACGCGTCGTCGAGGGTGATCGGAATGCCCGAGACCGCATCGAACAGCGCGTTCTTGGCGCCGAAATGCTGCATCACCAGCGCCGGATCGACGTCGGCGCGCTGCGCGACGGCCCGAATCGTGGTCTCGAGGTAACCACGCTCGGCGAAGAGCTCGCGCGCCGCGTCCAGGATCACCTGCCGGGTCTGACTGCGCCGCTCGGCCCGGCTGACGGGCGCGGACGCCGCGTCGAGTTCCTGCCCTGTCATCGCAACCTCGCTCAACATCTGTAGACGAAATAGGCGGCCGTGCCTATGCTGATCTCAGCCTACAAGCGTAGAGCAGACGCGCAGTGCCGCGCAGCAGCTCGACCTCTCCCCCGAATTCTTCGAACGGATGTCGATGACCAGCCGAGATACCCAGCCCGCCACCCGAGCTCACGACGAGACCGCGCAGACCGCGGGCAGGCGCAACCGCCGCCTGTCGTTCGTGTTGGGCATTATCGTGACCTGCCAGCTCATGGTCGCGGTCGACAGCAATGTCGTCAATATCGCCCTGCCCGAAATCCGGTCCGGACTCGACATGTCCGGACCGGCACTCGCCTGGGTGTTCAGTGCCTACTCACTGGCCTACGGTGGCCTGCTGCTTCTGGGCGGCCGGGCCGGCGACCTTCTCGGCAGGCGCCGGATGTTCATCTGGGGACTCGGCCTTGTCGTCGCCGCCTCGATTCTCGGCGGCGTCGCACCCGACGAGAGCTTGCTGATCGCCGCGCGTGCGCTGCAAGGCGTCGGCTTCGCCTTCGCGAGCCCCGCCGCCCTGTCGATGATCGCCGCCACCTTCGCCGATGGGCCCGAGCGCACGCGTGCGCTCGGGGTGTTCTCCATGGTCACCGGATTCGGTATCACGCTCGGCCTGATCCTCGGCGGCATCCTCACCACCCTGAGTTGGCGTCTGGTGTTCTTCATCAATGTGCCGATCGGCGTGCTCACCATCGTTCTCGCGCTGCGCTACCTGACCGAAACCGAGCGCCACACAGGCACATTCGATCTTCTCGGGGCGATCTTGTCCACGCTCGGCATGGTCGGCGTCGTCTACGGGCTGACTCGCGGGTCCGAGGGCTGGGCCGAGCCCGCCACCGTGATACCGACCGTTGTCGGCATCGTGCTCATCGCGGCATTCGTCTGCGTCGAACGGCGCGCCGATCACCCGATCATGCCGTTGCGCCTGCTCGCCGATCCGGTTCGGGCCGGCGCCTACCTCACATTCGTCCTGCTGATGGCCGCCATGGCGGGCACCTACATCCTGCTCTCGCTCTACATTCAGGAAGC
>NZ_JBHWZY010000424.1:0-5888 GCF_042727815.1 Nocardia sp. NPDC060220 | reverse complement strand
AACCAGGACTGATGCGGATGACGTCCCCGCGCGACGAGATCGGCGACGGTGAGCCCTTCGGGCGCGACCGGAGTCTGCGGCAGCATGCCGATCACCCTGGCCACGTCCTTGGTCTTCATCGACGAGATGGCCTTGCCGTCGAGGACGACCTGTCCCGCGCTGGGGCGCAGCAGCCTGCCCAGCGATTTCAGCAGTGTCGACTTGCCGCAGCCGTTGGGGCCGATGACCGTGGTGACCACGCCGGGCGCGATGTCGAGGCTGAGCTCGTCGACGATCACCCGCTCGCCGTAGCCGAGGGACACGGCGTCGGCGGCGAGGCGATGAGCGGGGCTGGTCATGAGAGCGTGGCCTTCCGATTCATGCGGACGAGCAGGTAGAGCAGGAACGGTCCGCCGAGCGCGGCGGTGACGATACCGACCGGCAGGTCGACGGGCAGGAGTGCGCGCGAGATGACATCGGCCCCCGCGACCAGTGCGGCACCGGTCAGCGCCGAGGCGATCAGGGGCTCACCCGCGGTCCGCAGCGCCATTCTCGCGATCTGCGGTGCGGCGAGGGCGACGAATCCGACCGGCCCGACGGCGGCGGTCGCCACCGAAGCCGCCACGACCGACGCGCCGATGAGCAGTGCCTGTTGCGACTGGATCCGCACACCGAGCACTCGGGTCGAGTCCTCGCCGAGGCGCAGCGCGGCCAGTGTGCGCGCCGACACCAGCGACACCATGGTCACGACGGACAGCGCGATGACGGCGGGGACGACCCTGGACATGTCGGCTCCGTTGAGCGACCCGGTGAGCCACAGCTGGGCACGGGCGGCATCGGTCAGGCTGGCGCGGGTGAGCAGCCAGCTGATCACCGACATCAGGACCGCGTTCACGCCGATGCCGATCAGGACGAGCCGGAACCCGGTGACCCCGCGTTCGCCGCCGCCCCCGCGGCCCCAGGCCAGTAGATAGATGACGACCGCGGTCATCAGGCCGCCGGTCAGCGCGGCGATCGGGGCTCCCACGGTCGCGACCAGTCCGGTTGTCGCACCACCGCTGCCGACCAGCACCGCGACGGCGCCGACGCTGGCGCCGGTGGTGATGCCGAGGACGTCCGGCCCGGCCAGTGGGTTGTGCAGGATCGACTGCATCAGCGCGCCCGACAATCCGAGCGCGGCTCCGACGACCACGGCTGTCAGCGCCCGTGGCAATCGTGATTCGATGATGATGAAGCGCTGGGATCGGGTGCCGCCGCCGCCGAGCACGTCGAGGACGCGTCCCAGGGGGATTTGGGTATCACCGACGGCGATGTCCAGGCAGAACAGTGCGAACACCGCGACCGCCAGTGCCACGACGACGCCGAACACGACCGGCCGCAGCACCAACGACACCGGCCCGACCCGCAGCGCGGGTCGCACCCGGCGCAGCTCGGTCACTGCCCGGTCGGCGTTCGCGGGTTCGGCGGCGACCCGGTCGGCGGCCTTGCCCATCTCGACCCCACTCACAGCGCCACCAACTTCTTACGGCGCACCAACGCGATGAAGAACGGCGCGCCGATGGCGGCCAGCATCACCCCGACCTGGAGTTCACCGGGCCGGGCGATCACCCGCCCGGCGACGTCGGCGACGAGCAGCAGCAACCCGCCGAACAGCCCGGAATAGGGGATCAGCCACTTGTTGTCGGGTCCGGTGATGGTCCGGGCCATGTGCGGAACCACCAGCCCCAGAAACGCGATCGGCCCGATCGCCGCGGTCGCCCCGCCGCTGAGCAGCACCACCGCGAGCAGGCCGAAGGCCCGCGCCCGGGTGACGTCGACGCCGAGTCCGCGGGCGACATCGTCACCGAGGCTCAGCAGATTCAGGCTGGGTGCCGCGGCCATGGCCATGCCGAGGCCGATCACCAGAAACGGCAGGACCTCCCAGAACACTTCCGCTTCGCGCCCGGCCACGTTGCCGACCACCCAGAACCGATAGGTGTCGAGCGCCGCGTTGTCGAGCACGATGATCGCGTTCGTCATCGCCTGGAGGAAGGCGGTGACCGCGGCCCCGGCCAGGATCAGGCTCAACGGACTCGCCTTGCCCCCGCCGATCGAGGAGACCCCGAACACGATCACCCCCGCGATCGCCGACCCGGCGAAGGCGAACCAGATGTACTGCGCGGGCGCGGTGAACCCGAACAGGAAGATGCTCAGCGCGGCCAGAAAGCCCGCGCCCGCATTCAGTCCTAACAATCCGGCATCAGCGAGCGGATTCCGGGTATACCCCTGGATGAGCGCGCCCGCGACGCCCAACGCCACTCCGGCGACCAGGGCCAATGCGGTGCGCGGCAGACGCAGCTCACGCACGATTTCCTCGGCGGTGGAGCGGGCCGGGCATCGGAACGGGCCGCCGTCGCAGCCGAAAGCGTGTGTGACGGCGTCGAACACCGTGGTGGGTGCGAGCGAGCGGGTGCCGATGGCAATGCTCGCCACCACCGCCACGGTGAGCAAGACAACGAGCAGCAGAAGCCCGGTCAGACGACGACGTCTGACGGTGCCAGGGTGGATCACGGCGACGAACTTCTCCTGCCTCGAAACCGGACACGACTTGTGAAGTCTGGTAAGCCTAACCTATGTTCCGAGACATCATCGTCACGGGAACCAACGTTCGAGGAGGTTCGATGTCCGAGCCCGTCACCACCGCTACGTCCCGCACCACCGCCGCGTTCGACCGCGCCTGTGCCAGGTTGCAAGCGCTGCAACCCGAGCATCCGCGCGTGTATGCCGTCGCGGCGATGAGCGGGCAGGGCAAACGGCGATGGTGGCATGTGCCCAACGGGCTGTCCGAGGGCCGCGTCGAGCTGATGTACCGACGGCACGCCGCGGAGATGATCAACGACGAGATCGCCGCCGAAGTGGTGGCCACCGCGCTCATCCACGCCGTGGCGGGCCGCGTCACGGCACTGTTCGTGATGGACGCGCACGCCTGGGATCCGGGCCGCGACAACCTGTGGATCCACCACGACAACGACGGCGGCATCGACTGGGCGGGCTTGTCCGACACCACGATTCGCGTCGTCGACTGCGATCCCGAGCCGGGTGCGGTCGCCTTCCCCTGTGAAGCCGCCATGGCGGTTTGGCTCGCCCAACGCTGCGCGTCGTCGCTGATCCCGCTGCAATCGGTCCTCACTCGCTGCTCCGGTCTGCCCGCTCGCCGGTTCTGGACCCTCGTGGGCGAATCCATCATCGGCGCGGCGACCTACGTCCCCGATCTGGCACGCGCCGATGTCTCCGCGGGCGCGCGCCGTGGCCAGCTGCTGCTCGGTGCCTTCGAGGAACGCGGTCTCCCGGTGCGCCGCAGCAGCTGCCTGCAGCGCTAGTCATATCTGGACGGTTGATCATCAGGATCTCACGTCGGTATCCGCCGCGCGAATCCGGTGATCGCGGATACCGGCGGGGTCGGGCGGCCGCCGCTCAGGAGCTGGTCGGCGCCGCTTTTCCGAGGGCGTGCAGGGCGGCGGCCAGTGCGCGGAACGAGGCGAGGATCAACTCGCCGTAGTGCTCCGGGTCCGGCATCATCGCGGCGTTCGTCGTGACCGCGATGACGATCTCCTCACCCTGCGAGGTGATCAGGTGACGCAGGCCGTCGCCGTCGAGGATGGGCAGTGACCCGACCGCTCGACGAACCGGCCGGTCACAGAAGACCAGGGTGTCGGTCACCGGCGGCACGTTGCTGATCGTGGTGTTGCAGAACGGCACTGTCGCCGCGTCGTCGAAACGCCGTTGCGCCCTTGCCCATCCGGCGGCGCGCAGCAGCAGCGCGGGCGCGGTCTGCACCCGCCGGTCGGTGCGTTGTACCACCGGGTCGGCGGTGCGCTGTTTGGCGCGGCCCGCCGACTGCTGAATCGCGGTCAGCCGCTCGATCGGGTCGGCGATATCGGTGTGCAGGTCGACGATCATCTGGCTGAGCTGATTCGCCGAATCCCATTCGGCGACACCGCGCATCGACATCGGCACCATGGCGGCCAGCGCGCCGTCGGGTGTTTCGTCGTGCTCGGCGAGGTAGGTGGCCAGTGCGCCGGAGATCGTCGTGAGCATCAGGTCGTTGATCGTGACCCGGTGGGGCGCCGCGGTTTTCGCGGCGAGCACCTCCGGCATCGGGATCGGCAACAGGTGAAAGGTCAGCTCCGCACCGATGTCCCGGTTGAATCGGGTGGCCGGGCGCTCGGCGACCGGATCGTGGACGGTACCCGCATCGATCAGGGCCCGCAGCTCGTCCTGCGCCTTCCGCGCACGGCGCAGACCGGCGACGAAGCGTACCGGCGCCGCCGCGAGCGCGCCCGCGGTGCGCGCCGCGGTGGTCAGCGGCCGCGCCTCGTCGAGCCGGATCGCGGGGGCGGGTTCGGTGCCGAACAGCCGCCGCTCGAGTGCCCGGGTCGCTACGCCGTCGCCGACGCTGTGGTGGAACTTCAGCGCCACGACCGTGGTCGTGCCCGGCATCGCCGGTACGCCCTCGACGCGGTCCAGCACATGGACCTCCCATGGTGGTCGTGTCAGATCCATCCGGGCGGAGGTGATCTCGGCGATCCGGGCGCGGGCGTCGTCCCACGAACCGGGGAGGTCCAGGGTGACGTGGTCGCGCACCGACAGGGTCGGGTCGGGCTCCCAGTACGGCAGATCGAGATCCATCGGGACGCGCCGCAAGCGCCGGTGGAACAGTTCCGCGTGGCCGATGCTCGCGCGCGCCCAGTCCAGTACCTGGGCGATCGTCAGCGGGGCGTGGCCCGACGCGTCGGCGAAGTAGACCGCGACGATGTTCGACAGATGCCGGTCGGTCTCGTCGTAGACGAACACGGCGTCGCGCGGACTCAGTCGCCGGGAGCCCACCCGGAGTTCGGCGCTCATAGGCCCAGGGCTGTCGCCATCATCGGCCAGGAGGCGTGGAGGTCGTCCTCCCAATAGCCCCACGAGTGGGTACCGGTCGGTCGGATGTTGTAGGTGATATTCGTGCGGCCGAGCTCTCGGGTGCGCTGGGCCAGATTCGCGGTGCAATACGCCGTCGCGGCTTCGATACCGCCGCCGACGAGCATTTGATTCGTGAGAATCGAAGTCGGATTCTTTCCGTTGATATGCACGCGCGGATTCGACAACGTGTCGTGTGGTCCCGGCAACCCGGTGCCCGCGGAAATATATATCGGGATATTCGGCAAACGATGGGCTTGCACGTAGGGATCGTGCTCGCGCCAGGCGGCGTCGGTCTCGGGACCCCACATGTTCTCGGTGTTGCCGCCGCCCATCCGCACGACGAGGGAGACGAAGGCCCGGCCGATCGGATCGCTGGTCATCGCGCACCCGCTGTACGCGGAGACACTGCGGTACAGGTCGGGCGCCTGGATCGCGAGATCGAGGACCGAGGTTCCCGCCATCGAGATACCGGCGAGGGAGTTGACGCCGTCGGTGCCGAAGGCGGCGTCGATCACGGGCGGCAGCTCCCGGGTGAGGAACGTCGTCCACATGTTGTTGCCGTTGTTCTCGAGGTTCTTCGCCAGGCCGGCGTCGGGTCGCTGCCAGTCGGTGTAGTAGCTGAACGCGCCTTCCATCGGGATGACGACGTTGACGTGTTTGTCCGCGAAGAACCCACCGGCATCGGTCTGACCGGGCCAGTTGGCCGAATCCTCGCCGCCGCCCGCGCCGTTCAGCAGATACAGCGTCGGTGCCGGGGTCGAGGTGTCGACCGGCCGGAGCACCCGCAGGGCGATCGTGCGATCCATGGCGGGGGAGTAGACGCTGATATCGGCGACCTGGCCGGACTGCGTCTGGCTCATCAGGCGCGCGCCGGGCGCGGCCGAAGCCTGCGCGCGGTCGACGAACAGGGGCGTCGAGGCCAGCGCCAGGACGCAGACGGCCGACATGATCGCGCGGAGCATTTC
>NZ_JBHWZY010000423.1:0-5909 GCF_042727815.1 Nocardia sp. NPDC060220 | reverse complement strand
GGGCGTCGCCGCGATCGTCCTCTACTACCCGCTGTCGCTGCTGATCAGCGACGCCCCGTGGACGCTCTTCGTCGCCCAGCCGTACCTGATCTGCCTCGACGAGGCGGCAGATCAGGACGGCGCCCTTCCCGGCAAGTTCCTCACCGCCGCCGATCTCGGGCATACCGGCGAAGGCGTCGAACACAAGCCGGTCCTGCTCGACCAGGCGGGCAACCCGGTGGTGCCCAACGGCTCGCTGGGGCACCGCTTCGGCGAGGGCGACGCGGGCAAGTGGAACCTCGACCTCGAGGGTGTCGACCCGCTGCTCACGCTGCTCGGTCATTCCGACGACGCGCCGGCCACGATCGCGCTGCCGCGTTTCGACACCGACGTCGCCGGGTCGATCATTCGTGGTGTTCCGACGAAGATCGTCGCGGGCAAGCGCGTCACCACGGTCTTCGACCTGCTGCTCGCCCAGTACGGTGTCGGCCGCGACGGTCTGCCGGGCGAGTGGGCGAAGGGTTATGACGACGCCGAGTCGCCGTACACCCCGGCCTGGCAGGAGGCCATCACCGGCGTTCCCGCCGTGCAGGCCGCTCGCATCGGCCGCGAATTCGCCGACAATGCGGAACGTTCCGGCGGTCGCTCGATGATCCTGATGGGCGCGGGCACCAACCACTGGTTCCACTCCGATCAGATCTACCGTGCCTTCTTCACCCTGACGCTGCTCACCGGCTGTCAGGGCAAGAACGGCGGCGGCTGGGCCCATTACGTCGGCCAGGAGAAGTGCCGACCCGTCACCGGCTGGGCCACACTGGCTTCGGCATCGGACTGGCAGCGCCCGCCGCGTCAGATGCAGGGCACCGTGTTCTGGTACCTCACCAATGATCAGTGGCGCTACGACCCGTTCACCTCGGACTCGTTCGCCTCGCCGCTGGGCAAGGGCAAGTTCGCCGGGCGCACCGCCGCCGACAACATCGCCCTGGCGAGTCGTCTCGGCTGGATGCCCAGCTACCCGACGTTCAACCGCAACCCCCTCGACCTCGCCGACGAGGCTGCCGAAGCGGGCAAGACCCCCGCCGAGCACGTCGTCGACGGTTTGAAATCCGGCGACCTGCGCTTCGCCTGTGAGGACCCCGACGCACCGGAGAACTTCCCGCGCGTGCTCACCGTGTGGCGCGCGAACCTGCTCGGTTCCTCGGGCAAGGGCAACGAGTACTTCCAGAAGCATCTGCTCGGCTGCGGCTCCAACCTGCAGACCACCGACGCGACCGGGGTGCGCCCGCAAGAACTGGAATGGCGCGAGGAAGGCGCCGAGGGCAAGCTCGATCTGCTGCTCGCACTGGACTTCCGGATGACCAGCACCACGCTGTTCGCCGACATCGTGCTCCCCGCCGCCACCTGGTACGAGAAGCACGACCTGTCCTCCACCGACATGCACCCGTTCGTGCACGCCTTCTCCCCCGCCATCTCCCCGCCGTGGGAGGCCAAGACCGACTTCGAGGCGTTCCACCGGATCGCGCGTGGTTTCTCCTGGCTGGCCGAGAAGCACCTCGGCACCCGCAAGGACATCGTCGCGGTGCCGTTGCAGCACGACTCCCCCGATGCGCTCGCGCAGGCCGGCGGCAAGGTGCTGGACTGGAAAGCCGGTGAGTGCGAACCGATTCCGGGCAAGACCATGCCCAAGATCGTGGAGATCGAACGCGACTACACCAAGATCGCGGAGAAGCTGGCCGCGCTCGGGCCGCTGGTGGAGAAGCTCGGTCTGACGACCAAGGGCGTCACCACCTTCCCCGAGGAAGAAGTGGCGTACCTGGCCGGACAGAACGGCACCATCGTCTCCGGCATCGCCGCGGGCCGGCCGTCGCTGGCCAAGGACACCCACGCCGCCGAGGCCATCCTGTCGCTGTCGGGCACCACCAACGGCCGCCTGGCCGTCGAAGGGTTCGAGGCGCTCGAGCGGCGTACCGGCACCGAACTGGTCGACCTCGCGAAAGAGGCCGAGGGCAAGCGGATCACCTTCGCCGACACCCAGGCTCGCCCGGTGCCGGTGATCACCTCGGCGGAATGGTCGGGCTCGGAATCCGGGGGACGCCGGTACTCGCCGTTCACCATCAATGTCGAGCGGCTCAAGCCGTGGCACACCCTCACCGGTCGCCAGCACTTCTACCTCGACCACGACTGGATGATCGAACTCGGCGAGCAACTGCCGATCTTCCGTCCACCGCTCGACATGTCGGCGCTGTTCGCGGAGCCGAGCATCGGCAATGTGAGCGGCAACGGACTGACGGTGCGGTACCTGACCCCGCACTCCAAGTGGTCGATCCACTCCGCCTACCAGGACAACCTGCACATGCTGACGCTCTCGCGCGGCGGTCAGACGATCTGGATGTCGGACGTCGACGCCAAGAAGATCGGGGTGGCCGACAACGACTGGATCGAGGCGATCAACCGCAACGGCGTGGTCGTGGCCCGCGCGATCGTCTCGCACCGCATGCCAGAGGGCACGGTCTTCATGTACCACGCCCAGGACCGCGCGGTCGACGTGCCGCGCATCGAAGGCGCCGAGGACACCACCAAGGAGGCCAAGGGCAAGCGCGGCGGTATCCACAACGCGCTCACCCGGGTGCTGATCAAGCCCTCGCACCTGATCGGCGGCTACGCCCAGCAGTCCTTCGCCCTGAACTACCACGGCCCCACCGGAAACCAGCGTGACGAAGTCACGACTATCCGTCGCCGCAACCAGAACGTGGAGTACTGACATGCGCGTAATGGCACAGCTCGCCATGGTCATGAACCTGGACAAGTGCATCGGCTGCCACACCTGCTCGGTCACCTGCAAGCAGGCGTGGACCAACCGTGGCGGTACCGAGTACGTCTGGTTCAACAATGTGGAAACCCGGCCGGGACAGGGTTATCCGCGCCAGTACGAGGACCAGGAGAAGTGGAAGGGTGGCTGGACGCTCAACAAGCGCGGCAAGCTGACCCTGAAGTCGGGCTCGCGGTTCAAGCGCCTGATGAACATCTTCGCCAACCCGGATCTGCCCACGGTCGCCGACTACTACGAGCCGTGGAGCTACGACTACGACAACCTGCTGTCGTCGCCGCCCATGGACACCACCCCGGTGGCGCGGCCCAAGTCGCTGATCACCGGTGAGGACACCAAGGTCACCTGGGGCGCGAACTGGGACGACGATCTGGGTTCGGGTCCGGAGCAGGTCGCCAAGGACCCCTTGCTCGGCAAGCTCGAGACCAAGGTGAAACTGGAGTTCGAAGAGACCTTCATGTTCTACCTGCCGCGCATCTGCGAGCACTGCCTCAACCCCTCGTGCGCCGCGTCGTGCCCCTCCGGCGCGATCTACAAGCGCGAGGAAGACGGCATCGTGCTCGTCGACCAGGACAAGTGCCGTGGTTGGCGCCAGTGCATCACCGGCTGCCCGTACAAGAAGATCTACTTCAACCACAAGACGGGCAAGGCGGAGAAGTGCACCTTCTGCTACCCGCGCGTGGAGGTCGGCATCCCGACCGTGTGCTCGGAAACCTGCGTCGGGCGGCTGCGCTACATCGGCGTGATGCTCTACGACGCCGACGCGGTGCTCGAAGCGGCCCAGGTCACCGATCCGCAGGACCTCTACACCTCGCAGCTCGGCGTGTTCCTCAACCCGCACGACCCGCGCGTGATCGCCGAAGCCGAGAAGGCCGGGATCTCCCCGGAATGGATTCAGGCCGCCCAGGATTCGCCGGTCTACAAGCTGATCGTCGACTACCAGCTGGCGCTGCCGCTGCATCCGGAATACCGGACGATGCCGATGGTCTGGTACGTGCCGCCGCTGTCGCCGGTGGTGGACGTGCTCACCGAGACCGGGCACGACGGCGAGGACGCGCGCAACCTGTTCGGCGCGATCGACGCGCTGCGCATCCCGATCGAGTACCTGGCCGAGCTGTTCACCGCCGGTGAGATCGGCCCGGTGCGCTCGTCGCTGCAACGGCTGGCCGGGATGCGGGCGTTCATGCGATCGGTCAACCTCGGTGAGGAACCCGAGGCCGATATCGCGCCGTCGATCGGTCTCGAGCCCGAGGAGATCGAGGCCATGTACCGGCTGCTCGCCATCGCCAAGTACGAGCACCGGTACGTGATCCCGATGGGCGCGACATCCAAGGCGCACGAACTGGATTCGCTGGCCACCGGGTGCAGTCTCGACACCGACGGCGGACCGGGCATGACCGCGTTCGACCAGGTCGTCGAGAAGTTCTCGCTCTCCGACACCAATCAGGCCGCGCCGGAGGAGAAGTCGGGCCGGATCAACCTGCTCAACTGGGACGGGCGCAGCACCAGTGGACTCGTGCCGACCACGAACGGCAACGGGGGTACCGGCAACGGCGCCGGTAACGGCAACGGCAGCAACGGCGCTGCCGTCGCCGACTCGCCCGTGAGCGGTGTCGCGCCATGAGTCTGCTCTCCATCCGCAAACGGCCCGAACCGGTGACGGCGATGCCCGAGCACGACCGCAGGGTCGTGTGGCGGCTGGCCGCGCTGCTGCTGGACTACCCGGGCGAGCAGACCTTCGCGATGCTCGACCAATTGTCCGGCGCCGCAGCGCAATTGCCCGACGAGGTGCAGGCGCACTTCGCCGCGCTGCTGGCCTATCTGCGCGACACTCCGGCGATCGAGGTGGCACAGAGCTACGTCGAGACCTTCGACATGCGCCGCCGCGCCAGCCTGCACCTGACGTTCTACGCCTTCGGCGACACCCGCAAACGCGGCATGGCACTGCTGCGGTTCAAGCACGCCTACCGCCAGGCCGGGGTGGAACTCGGCGACGAGGAACTGCCCGACCACCTGCCGGTGCTGCTGGAATTCGCCGCCACCATCGACCCGATCGGCGGCGAACGCCTGCTCGGCGAGCACGTACCGGTCATGGAGCTGCTGCGACTGTCGCTGGGCGACAACAACTCTCCCTACAGCGGCGTCCTCGCCGCGGTGCTCACCACCTTGCCGCCGGTGACCACCGCCGACCGCAGGCGCATCGCCGAACTCGCCGCCCAGGGTCCGCCCGAGGAAGAGGTCGGCCTAGAACCCTTCGCCATGGACCCCGCCCTCTTCGAAGCAACAGAAGGCCGCCGATGAACGCAACCATCCCCCTGCCCGAAGGCCTGTGGCTGATCCTGCCCTATATCGCGGCGACGTCCTTTGTGCTGGGCCATGTCTGGCGCTACCGCTTCGACCAGTTCGGCTGGACCACCCGGTCCTCGCAGATCTATGAGTCCAAGCTGCTGCAACTGGGCAGCCCGCTGTTCCACTTCGGCATGCTCGGGGTGTTCGGCGGGCACGTGATGGGTCTGCTGATTCCCGAATCCTGGACCTCGGCGATCGGCATCTCCGAGCACGCCTACCACATCGTCGCGGTCGGCGCGGGGTCGATCGCGGGCCTGATGGTCGTGCTCGGCGTGGCCATCCTGTGCTACCGCCGCATCGCCATTCCCGCCGTGCGCAAGAACACCAGCCGCAACGACGTCATGATGTACACGCTGCTGACCTTGGCCCTGGTCACCGGGCTGCTCAACACCTGGGGTTCCAACCTGCTGTGGGGCACCTACAACTACCGCACCACGGTCTCCCCCTGGTTCCGCAGCCTGTTCTCGATCAACCCCGAACCGGGTCTGATGGTCGGCGTCCCCTGGACCTTCCAACTCCACGGCCTCGTCGTTCTCGCGCTGATCGCGGCGTGGCCCTACACCCGGCTGGTCCACATGTTCAGCGCCCCCATCGGCTACCTCACCCGCCCCTACATCGTCTACCGCCGCAAGGAAGTGGACACCAAGGACAAGACCCGCTTCGCGAAGGCTTGGGACGCCCCGGTCACACCCGACCGCTGGTAGTTCACAGTGCCCGTGTCACCGGCCCGCCCGCTCTCCACGCAGGCGGGCCG
>NZ_JBHWZY010000422.1:0-5914 GCF_042727815.1 Nocardia sp. NPDC060220 | reverse complement strand
GAAAGGATCCTTGTCCGGGAGCACGGCGGTCGTGGGCGCGGACCAGCTTTCGGCCCTCATGCGGTCCTGCGCGCGGGCTCGCTGCGGTAGCGCGACACCGGTCCGTCGATACCGAGCAGCTGCCAGACGCGCTTGGCGACAGGATTCATCAGGCCGATGTCGGTCGCGAGCGCGCGGACATCGGTGAACACATCCCGCTTGATATGACGCGAGTGGTCGTTGCGCCAGTACGCGTCTCGCATCACCTCGCCCGGAATCCCGAACTTCTCGGCGAACTCCTTCGGTGGTGTCGCGATCATCGCCAGCATTACCCGCATGATGATCGGGAAGGCCACGGACAGGACGGTTTTCGATACGACGTTCATCGTGGGCACGTTGATCCGAAGATACTCGTGCGCGAACGAGATGTGCCGGGCCTCCTCGGCCACGTGGATCTCCATCACCCGGTGCACCATCGGATGTGGGTCGGTACCGCTGCGCAGCAACGCCTTCTGCAGGTGATCGATCGGCTCCTCGCCACCGAGCACCAGGGCGAAGAAGAATCCGGGGAAGAACTTCACCGCCGGCCAGATGATCAACGTGAGCTTACGATCGACCGAGCCCATGCCGATCACATCGCGATAGCCGATGCGATTGATCATCTCCTGGAACATCATCGTGTGGTTGCACTCTTCGGCAGCCTCGTGCGTGATGTAGCGGAATTCCGGATCACCGTTGGGCACCGACGGCAGGTACTGCATGAGCCCACGGATGAGCAGCTGTTCGAAGTCGATGCCGACCTTCGCGATGCAGGCTTGGCGCCACAGTCCCATCGCGATCCGCTTCTCGACAGGCTGGGCTTTGTACCAGGGGTGACGGCCGAGCGGGTCCACCTCGGGCAGGATCCAGCGCGGGTCGTCGGAATGCACGGCGAACTCGGGCGAGTCCCAGTCGATGTCGACGTAGGGATCGAAGTGTTTGGTCACCGAGCCTTCGGACAGGCTCTGCAGGACCTCGTGGTAGCTGGACAGCGTCATCGGTGTCTCCTCGGTGCGGTTCCACTACCCAGTTTAGTGGTACCAGCGGTACCACACAAGGGTTGACGCTACTGCGTGTTACATCTAATTTTGCGCCGTCAGTTCGGCGATCGACGTGCGCGGATCGAGTGTGACGCCGACCTCGCGCAGACTGGCGTCGATGATCGCCCAGATGGCGATCTGCAGGTAGGACGACAGTTCCGCGGCGTCCATCGGCTGCATCGACCGGCTCAACCACCGGTTCACACTGCCGTCGACGAAGCTCACCAGGCCGAACGACATCGGTTCGGCCACCGCCACCGGTGCGGACTGTGCCCGCAGCGCGCTTTCGAACACCTCGCGCACGGTACCCGCGATGGCGATCTTGGTCCCGGATACGATCGGTGAGTTGTGATCCTTGCTGGCACCGGATCCGGCGCCGAGGAAATAATGCAGGCGCGGATTGGTCGCGATCCAGCCCACGTAGGCGTCGACGGAACGCGCGATCGCCTCGGTGACGGTGCCCTCGGGGTTCAGGGTGGGGGCGAGTACCGCCATCAGGTCGTCGATGATGCGGGTGCGCAGCTGCTCATCGAGGTCTTGGCGGTCTTTGAACAGGCGGTACAGCACCGAGCGTGGGACGCCGGCCAGATCGGCGATCTCCTGGACGCCGACCGAGGCGCCTTGGGCCTGCACGGCCGCGAGGGCGGCGGCGAGGATGAGTTCGCGACGGTCGGCGCGGTGACGGTCCCAGCGGCTGGCTCTGCCGTCGGTGCGTTGTGCGGTCACGTCATCTCCTTCACCGGGTCCGTGCGGTGCAGATGCCGGTTCGGCGCTCTGCTGAATACCACGCTGTGCTGAATACAACGACGAACTGTAGTCCAGCGATTCCACCGATCCGGCCGCGCACAGGCACCGGCGATCGCCCGGGCGCCGGGCGCTTGCCCGACGCCCGGGGCGCTCACCCCTGTGCCGCGGCGTCGCGTGGCAGGCCGAGCATCCGTTCACCGATGACATTGAGCTGGACCTCGGTGGTGCCACCGTAGATGGTGGTGGCACGGCCCGCGATCAGCTGTTCCATCGCGTGGTCGCTGCGCTCACCGGGCACCGACACCACGCCGGCGACACCGAGTTCGGCGACGATGTACTCCGAAATCGCCTGTCCCAGCGCCATTCCCAACAGCTTTCCGACACTGGACGTGGTGGATACGTCGATGCCGGACAGCTGCTTGAGCACCACCCGTGAACTGATCACGTCCACCGCTCGGCTCTCGGCCATGAGTTCGCCGAGCCGGTAGCGCGCGACCGGCGAGAGATCGCGGCCGATCGCGAAGCGCAGCAGGTCGGTATCGGTGGCGTAGGCCTCCATCTTCTGGCTCAGCGCCACCCGCTCACCGGCCAGTGTCGTCCTGGCCACATGCCAGCCGTCGTCGACCGCCCCGACCACGTTCTCGTCGGGAATGAACACCTCATCGAGGAACACCTCGTTGAACAGCGCCGATCCGGTCATCTCCCGCAGCGGGCGCACCGTGATCCCGGGGCTCGACATGTCGAGCACGAAGTAGGTGATGCCTTCGTGCTTGGGCTTGTCGGGGCTGGTGCGAGCGATCAGCATCGCCCAGTCCGAGAACTGCGCGACCGTGGTCCAGATCTTCTGTCCGCTCACCCGCCAGCCACCGTCGACCTTGATGGCCTTGGTGGTCAGGCTCGCCAGATCCGAACCCGCGCCCGGCTCGCTGAACAGCTGACACCACACCAGCTCGCCGCGCAGTGTCGGCACGACCAGTTCCTGTTTCTGCCGCTCGTCACCGTGTGGAACCAACGCGCCGACCGCCCAGGTGCCCATCAGCAACTGCGGCATCTGGATACCGGAGGTCTTGATCTCCTGCGCGATCACCACCTGTTCGAGCGGCGAGGCCGAGCGGCCGTAGGGCCGCGGCAGGTGCGGGAGATTCCAGCCACCGTCGCCGAGCGCGACGAGCTGGTCGTCCTCGTCATCGATCGCCGCGATCTCGGCCAGCTCGGCCCGGACCGCCGCCCGCATCCGCTCGGCTTCGGCGGGCAGTTCCAGCTCGCTCGACAGCGTCAGCCCCGACAGCGCGTAGCCGGCCACCGCCTCGGCTCGTTCGTCACGCGCGCCGAGCTGCCCGCGCAGCGCGAGAGCGCGCCGGTAGTACAGGTGCGCGTCGTGCTCCCAGGTGAAGCCGATCCCGCCGTGCACCTGGATGCACTCCTGGGCGACCTGCACCGCGGCGTCGGGGATGATCAGCGCCGCGACAGCCGCGGCGTACTCGGCGGTGTCGTCGTCGCGATCGAGACCATAGGCGGCATCCCACAGCACGGCACGCGCCTTCTCCAGCGCGATGCCCATCTGGGCACACTTGTGTTTGACGCCCTGGAACTGACCGATCGGCCGACCGAACTGCACCCGGGTCTTGGCGTACTCCGACGCGGTCGACACACACCACGACATCACGCCGACCGCTTCGGCGCCGAACACCACCGCGGCGAGTGAACGCACGCGCGCCGCACTCACCTCGAGCACCCGGTCGAAGGAGACCTCGACCGAATCCGCCTGCAGCCGTGCCGAACCGCGCAGCACATCGATGCCGTCCTGCGCGCCGACGGTCAGTTCGATGTTCTCGAAGACGACCCACCGCTGTTCACCGGCCACCGCGACGGGCGCGATGACCACATCGGCCGACACCGCCCCCAGCACACCGTCGGCCGTTCCGCTGACGGTCAACGTGCCGTCGGTGAGCGTGCCGGTCAGGTTCGAGGTCAGGGCCACCGCGCCGGTGCGCGACCCGTCCGCCAGCCCGGCGATCCGAGCCAGGCTCGGATTGCCCTCGGCGCGAATGTCATCCGCGGCGGCCAGCACCGCGGCGGCGAGCACGGTCGGCACGAACGGCCCGGTGTGCAGGCCACGCCCGAGCGGTTCGAGCGCGACGGCCAGCGTCAGCAGACCGGCGCCCTGACCACCGAGATCCTCGGCGATGTGCAGGCTGAGCAGATCCTGGGCGACGAGGCCGTCCCAGAACGGCAGGACTTTGCCCGCGTCGGTCGACTCGACCGCGGCCCGGACGACCTCGGCGGTGATGGTCCGCTCGACGAAACCGGCGACCGCGTCGGCGAGGGCCAGATGGTCCTCGCTGACACCGACCCCGAGCTCATAACTGTTGCGCGCCATGGCTAGTTGGTCTCTTTCAGCTGGGCGGCCACCTCGTCGATGGTCCACGGTCCATCGGTCTCGACGGTGCGCACGTCGTGCCAGCCGGCCAGCTCGACGATCGCTCCGCCCTGCACGGCGAACACCTTGCCGGTGATCGCGCAGTCGACCTCGGCGAGATGGGCGACCAGCGGGGAGATGTTGGCCGGGGAGAACGCGTCGAACTCACCCTCGGGCACCTCGGCCGCGAACAACGCGCCCATGCCAGGGGTGGCCAGAGTCAGGCGGGTACGCGCGATCGGGGCGATCGCGTTCACGCGTACGCCGTAGCGTTCGAGTTCGTCGGCGGCGACCAGCGTGAGCGCGGCGATGCCGGCCTTGGCCGCACCGTAGTTGCCCTGACCGGCGTTGGGCATGAACGTGCCCGAGGCCGAGGCGGTGTTGATCACCGACGCCGACACCGGGGTACCGGCCTTGGACTGTGCCTTCCAATACGCGGCGGCGTGATGCAGGGTGGCGGCGTGGCCCTTGAGGTGCACCGCGATGACCGAATCCCACTGCGACTCGTCCATGCCCGCGATGAACGCGTCACGCAGGATGCCCGCGTTGTTCACCACGATGTCCAGCGTTCCGTACTCGCTGACCGCCTGGTCGACCAGCGCTTTCGCGCCGTCCCAGGTGGCGATGTTGTCGGTGTTGGCGACCGCGGCACCGCCGGCGGCGACGATCTCGTCGACCACCTGCTGGGCCGGGCCCGCGTCGGTACCGGTGCCGTCGTTGGCGCCGCCGAGGTCATTGACCACGACCTTGGCGCCTTCGCGGGCGAACAGCAGCGCGTGTTCGCGGCCGATGCCACGACCGGCGCCGGTGATGACCGCGACACGACCGTCGAGTTTTCCCATGAGTCTTGTCTCCTAGTTGATTTCGACGCGACCGTCGGTGATCGCGATCTGGCCCGCGGCTTCGGTTTCGAAGGCGTAGGCCCGCACCCCGGGATCAGCGGATTCGGTGGGCCAGAAGGTGGTGGTGATGTCCTGGCCGGGCAGCACCGGCTTGGCGAATCGCACGGCCAGCCTGCGCAGGCGCGCGGTGTCGCCGCCTGCGAGTTCGGTCAGCGCGGCCCACGAGGTGAACGCCATGGTGCACAGACCGTGGTTGATGATGCCGGGAAGCCCGGCCATCCGGGCGATCTCGTCGTCGAGGTGGATCGGCATCGGGTCGCCCGAGGCCGGCGAGTAGCGGAAGGTCTGGTCGTCGTCGATGTGGGCGGTGACCGACGCGGCCGGATCGCCTGCCCGATCCTCGTCGGTGATCCGGTGGGTGGGCGCGAGCTCCCCTTCACCGGGACCGGCGTCGACCTTGCGGAAGAACGCGGTCATCCACTGCTCGTTGACGAGTTCACCCGCCGCGTCGCGGGTTTCGGCATAGATGACGACCGTGGAGCCGTTCGGGCGGCCCACGTAGCCGATCGGCTTGGCCCGCACCACCAGTTCGTCACCGGCCCGGATCGGACGGTGGAACAGGAAGTCCTGCTCACCGTGGACCAGCTTCATCAGCAGCTCCACCGGCGCGACCGACAGCGCGGCGGGCGCCATCGAGGTGAACACCGGCACCACCGCGAACACCGGCGGCGCGATCTCGCCCGACAGGTGCGCGGGGACCGGATCATTGGTCGCCGCGGCGTATTCCGCGATCCGCTCGGCGGTGACCGAGAACCGCTCTTCGTCGGTCCACTCCCCCAGGGCGGAGC
>NZ_JBHWZY010000421.1:0-5915 GCF_042727815.1 Nocardia sp. NPDC060220 | reverse complement strand
GCTCACCGTCGTAGACCTCGGCCTCGGTGAGCGTGCGGCTCGGCGCGAGGGGGTCCTGCCCGAGTCGCGCCAGCGTCCAGTGCTGGGCGCGGATCGGAGCGGAGTCCTCGTCGCCGTCGGGCAGGCGTGGATCCCGCGAACGGATCAGCGCCACCAGATCACCGATGAATCCGGCGATCGGCACCGTGGCGGGCAGACCTATGTCGAGCTGCGTATCACCCCCGATCACTGAAACTCGGCATAGTTCGGGCTCATTGCCTAACAACGTCGACACCAGTGATGAACTCTCAGTCGTAGCTGACTACTTCCGTTGCGACCACACGGCAGCGTTACCTAATCTAACGGACAGGGCAAACCGGCGCGATCGAAGTCCTACCGCCGGATTGAACACCAGCTGTCCATCAGAGGAAGATTTCGGGGTCCGACACCACATGCCAGACATTCGCCAGGCTCAGCGCGCCTTCGACGCGGGCGTCCTCTCGCTCGGTCTGTCCATCGACGGTCAGGAGTCCGCGCGCGACGAGGAGTACGCGAAGCTGGCCTTCCAGCGCGCGACGGAATGGGATTCGTCGATGTGTGACGCGTGGCTGGGCCGCGCGGCCGCCGGCGAGGTGACCAAGGAGGTGCTGTTCAATCTGCACCGGACCAGCCTTGATTCACTCGGTCGCGAGCAGCGCAGGATCGGCCTCGCCCCGCGCGCCATGGCCGGCCGGTTCCTGCCCGGGCTCTACATCGACTACCCGCTGGCCGGGCTCACCGAGATCTGGCTGGCCTGGGCATCGCAGCTGATCGCCGACACCGACTACGACCAGGCCGAGCAGGTTCTCGACGAACTGGCGAGGTTGCGCGGCGGTCGCGCCGACGACCCCGACAAGCAGATCGACGATCGGATCAGCTCCTACATCCGCGGCATCCTGCACTACAACACGCAGCGCTGGTCGGATGTGATGACCGTGCTGGCCGGCTCGGAAAGCTGGAAAGACCCCTATCTGGCCACCGGCGCGAATGTGATGGTGGGCACCGCGTGCGCGCAGCTGGGATTGTTCGGCGAGGCGATCCGGCGGATGGAACAGGCTGAGGCGGGCCCGATTCCGTCGGCCAAGTTCACCGCCATGTACAACCGTGGCCTGTGCCTGCGGGAATCGGGCAACGAGGCCGAGGCCCAGAAGCTGTTCGAGCAGGTCTACTCGCAGCTGCCCGATTTCGCCGCCAACACGACCGCCATGCGCGACCGCACCTTCCGGATCGTGGTCACCAGCCGCGAGGTGATCGACGCGCGCACCGACAAGTGGGATGCCGGCTCGGCGCCGACGCTGGCCTCGATGAACGAAGCCGCCGCGGAGGACCGGGCGAAGACCGTACTCGCCGAGGCCCGCGCACAGCTCGACAAGCAGGTCGGACTGGCCTCGGTGAAGAACCAGGTGGCCAAGCTGCAATCCTCGGCCCAGCTGGCCAAGATCCGCGCGGGCAAGGGCCTGTCGAGTCAGTCCCGTGGCCAGCACCTGGCCTTCACCGGCCCGCCCGGTACCGGTAAGACCACGATCGCGCGAGTGGTCGCCAAGATCTATTGCGGTGTCGGGCTGTTGAAGACCGACAAGGTGGTGGAGGCCAAGCGTGTCGACTTCGTGAGCCAGAACCTCGGCGGCACGGCGATCAAGTCCGAGAAGCTGATCGACAGCGCGATGGACGGCGTGCTGTTCATCGACGAGGCCTACACGCTGATCCAGACCGGACTTTCGGGCGGTGACGCGTTCGGTCGCGAGGCCGTGGACACGCTGCTGGCGCGCATGGAGAACGACCGCGATCGGCTCGTGGTGATCATCGCCGGGTACGACGGCGAGATCGACCGGTTGCTCGCCGCCAACGACGGCTTGGCCTCGCGTTTCGCCAAGCGTCTGCAGTTCCCCTCCTACACGGCCGCCGAACTCGGGCAGATCGGCGAAATCGTGGCCGGCAGCCGGGATTCCCAACTCTCGCCGGAGTCGCTGGCCACCCTGATCGAGACCTGCGACTACCTCTACAACCTGGAGAGCACCGACCAGAGCGGGCAACCGCGCCGCGGTGTGGACCTGGCAGGCAACGGTCGCTTCATCCGCAATGTGATCGAGTCGGCGGAAGAGGAACGCGAGTTCCGGCTGGCCAATACCGACGGGCTCGACCTGGCCGAGGTCGACGACGACGTGCTGATGCGCATCGAGGAGCCGGACATGCGGACCGCGCTCGCCGGGATCGTCGCCACCCTCAATATCGGACAGATCCCGAACCTGAGCTGAACGCCGAACGGGGCCCGGTGCGA
Organism: Nocardia sp. NPDC060220; assembly: GCF_042727815.1. NCBI lineage: Bacteria > Bacillati > Actinomycetota > Actinomycetes > Mycobacteriales > Nocardiaceae > Nocardia > Nocardia sp. NPDC060220. Next base: position 3,619 of record NZ_JBHWZY010000421.1, on the reverse strand, counting down.
ATGCGCGCCAGGCCCCGCTCTTTCGGCTACTTACTGGCCGAGGGCAACGAATCGTAGCTGGTCAGTGCGTCTTTCGCGGACAGCGTCGGGCCCGGAACGAGCTGGCCGATGATCGACCACGGCGCGAGCTTCGGCTTGTCCCCGAGGCCGAGCACCGCGGCGGTCGCGGCGTCGGGGATGCCGTAGCGAATCCCGTTGTCGGCCACATAGAACAGCGATTCACGCCGCAAGCTCCCCGGCTCGACGCCGGTGACCTGCACGAATTCGCCGGTGCTCGGCGCCAGGTACACGGCATCCATTCGGTTGCCCGAACCGTCGGCGGTCGCGAGAGTCACCGGCTTGGCCGATCCGGCCAGCGGCAGTTTCGTTCCGGCGAGCAACGTCACCGTGGCGCGTTCGGTCGGCCCGTCCACCGACTTGCCCTGCGCGGTCGCCTCACCGGGGTCCTTGGCCCAGTTCACGCACGCCACGGGGGCGTCCTCGGCGGACAGGATCCGGGGCTTGTGTTCGGGAAAGGCGTCGATCGGCAAGGTGTGCAGCATCGGCATCCGGTCGAGTACATCCGGCGCCAGCTCGGCGATCTCGCGCATACCCCGCGAATCGGCGTTGCGCAGCAGGTCGGCGGTGAACTCCGAGACGCGCTGCACGCCGTCGGCGAGCACCACGTACATCGTCTCCTTGCCCGCGGCCTCCACGCCGGTCACCGAGATGATCCCGCCGATCGGCACATTCGACAGTTTGCCGGGGCCGGGTTCGCCCGCGCGCTCGATGGTCGGCACGGCGAGCGGCGGGGCCTGGGTGGTCGCGCCGAGCACCGCGCTACCGATCGGACGGACCTGCTGACCGGTCAGCCCCAGCGTCCTGGCGAGCACCGAGTTGGTCGGGTCGACCTCGGCCCTCGCGCCCTTGTACAGGAGGAAGGTCTTGTCGCTGTGGCGCATCAGCATGGCGTCGTCGGCGCCGACCGCGCCGATCCGGTCACCGGTCTCGAGCTTGCCGACGATGGCGGTGGTGAGGCCGCCGCCCGCGCCGGACGCGCTCCCCGCGGCCGAGAGCGGGGTGGTCTCGCACAGCGTCCAATTCGAGCTCGACCCCTGCTTGGACCCCGGCATGGCCGCCGGGGCGCCGGGAATGCCGAGCAGCGGACCACGTGGCATCGAACCGAGCTTGTCGTCCTTCACCGATTTCGGGGCTTGCGCGTCGCCGGCGATGAGCCGGGCCGAGGCCAGATTGAGCACCGGGTGGAGGGTCTTCTCGCCCTCTTTCGCCTCGACGACCACATACATGGCGCCGCTCTGCTTCCCGGTGACGATCAGCGCGTCGCCGATCGCGCCCTGTGGTTTCAGAAAGCCGAGGATGGCCGCCCCTGCCACGATGATCAGACCGAGGACCGCGCCGACCATCAGCGACCGGCTCTGCGACTTCATCGGATCGTGCAACATGCGCACGTCACGGCGGACCAGGGCATGATCGAGCCTGCGTAGCAGAAAGCGATAACCGTTGACCTGGGCTTTGGTTGTCAGCTGTGCCGGCACAGGGACTCCATTGCTGAGTTGATCACCATCTCGTCGGACACGGTACCGTAAATCCGGAACTTGTCCTTCACCATGATTCGACGTACGCCAAGCGGGGACAACGGCTTTGAACAACAGTATGAACGCCGGGCAAACCGGCAGCGCACACGTCTACGACACCCTGCGTGACCCGGAATTCTGGTTGTTCCGGATGTACCCGCTGCGTGCGTGTGTGCCGACCGCGATACTCGCTGCGATCGTGGCCTGGATCGTGCTGGCGACGACGGATTCGGTCTACGGCGCGATCGGCGGCGCCGCGGTCGTGCTGTTGATCGGGCTCGTGCCGATCCGGCGACGGCCCCCGGCGGTCCGCATCGGCGACTGGTTGGCCCGTCGCCTGCGCGGCCGCGCAGACACCCTCGATCGGGCGCCCGCGTTCGACGTACCGCTGCCGGAGGGCGGCGGTTGCGGGGTGCGCTGGGACGGCGACCTGCTGCTCACCATGCTGCGGATCGACCCGCCGCCGGACACCCTCACTCTCCTGCGTCGCGGCTCGCTCAGTGCCGACCAGCTGCTGCCGCTCACCGAAGTGGCGCGCTGCCTCGAGCAATTCGATGTGGGCCTGGTGAGCATCGATGTGATCTCCACCGGCGCGCGCACCGCGGGCACCGGCGCGGCCGCACAGCTGTACAACCGGATTCTCGGCCCGCTGCCCGCCATCGCGCACCGCACCTGCTGGCTCGTGCTGCGCCTGGACCCCGTGGCCAACGCGACCGCGGTGGACAAGCGCGGCGGCGGTGCGACCGGTGCGCTGCGCACCATGATCATCGCCACCCGCCGGGTCGCGAATCGGCTGGCCACCCAGGGCATCGACGCCGCGGTGCTCACCGCGACCGAGATGAACAGCGCGCTGCGCGAACTGTCCTACGGCTTCGAACCGCTGCGGCTGACCGAGTCGGCGCACGGCCTGGAATCCGAGTACGGCAGGCATCTCACCCACTACCAGCTCACCGCACCGATGATCGGCACCAACGGACTGGCCGAGATCTGGTCGCTGCCCACGTTGTCGACCACCGTCACGCTGCGCCTGCACCCCGGCGCGGGCCGGATCGGCCGGGCGGACGACAAGGCGGGGACCGTCGTGCTCAACGCCGTGGTCCGCTTCGATTCGGTGGAGCCCTACGACAAGGCGCCGATCGCCGGGCTGCGCGAGCTCCCCGGCAGCCAGCGGCGAATCCTGCTCGACACCTTGCCCATCGGCGCCGCCGACGCCCTCGGTGGCCGCGACGGCTACCGAGGCACCCTCACCGCACTCACCGACATCGCCGTGCCGACGACCGGCTGCGGCCAGCTGATCGGCGCCGACGAACGCGGCCAGGGCATCGCCGTCCCGCTGATCGGCGCGGGCACACGCCATGTCGACGTGATCGGGAACCTGGACCTGGCTCAGCAGGTGGTCCTGCGGGCCACCGCGCTCGGCGCGCACGCCGTCGTGCACACCACGCGCCCGCAGGCGTGGCAGTCGATGGTCGCCAATCTGGCTACCCCCCAGCTGCTGTCGATCGCGCCACGCGCCGCGGGCGCGACCCCACAGGCGCCCCCCGGCCCGCCACCCGTCCCCGCGGCGCCGTATCCGACCACCACCGTCCTGGTGTTCGACGGCATCGCGCCGACCACCCACCTGGGCGGTGCGACCTTCGTCGAAATCCGCACCACCGAACGTGATCCGGACGCGCTGCCACCCGACGTGACCCTCATCCAGGACCCGTACGCCCCGAACCGGATCACGGTCCGAACCAGCACCGGCAGCGCGACGGTGTCGATGGTGACCACCCCCGACGAAATGCACTACATCGGCGAATCACTAGCGGCCCGCTGAGAATTGCCCGACTTCACCCAGTTCGGGAAAACCGCACTACGAACCCAGCACCAACACAACCGAACCCCATACGGGCCGACCTCGCACGGGTCCACCCCGTACGAGCCCGACCCGCACAACCCAACCCCCACGGGCCGACCTCGAGGAGGCCCTCGCCCGCGCAGCGGGCGTAGCGGCCCGGCCACCCGAAAAACGGGGCGGGACAAAGTGCCGAAGGCACGAGTCC
>NZ_JBHWZY010000420.1:0-5919 GCF_042727815.1 Nocardia sp. NPDC060220 | reverse complement strand
GGACCGGCGGGGCCGCGAACACGCGGCGCCCGCGCCGCCAAAAAATCAGCTCTTGCCGACCTCTTTGTTGTATGCCTCGGTGATTTCCGCCGAGATACGACCGCGGGCGGAGACCTTGTGACCCTTACGGCGTGCCCATTCGCGAATTGCGGCGCTCTGTTCGCGGTCCATGGAAACACGGCTCTTGCCCTGCGGCGCGGGTGCACCGGCAGCCTTCACCCGACGACGGCCACTCACACGGCGGGCGTTGGCGACCCACTCGTCCAGGCCTTCGCGCAGGCGCGCCGCATTTGCGTCCGACAGATCGATCTCGTACGACACCCCATCGATAGCGAACTCGATGGTCTCGTCCGCGATGGACTCACCGTCGACATCGTCGATCAGGCTAACGGTGACCTTCTTTGCCATGAGATGAACGTCCTCTCGAAATCGTCAAGCCTGCCTCCAGGCCGAATACCCGAGGCAAGAATACCCCGAAATGCGAAATTTCCAACACGGGGTCTTCACCCCGTGAATTCACTGGTCAGCGACTAGTGGGTCGCACAATCGGGAACAGGATCGTTTCCCGGATTCCCGAACCCGTGAGTGCCATCAACAACCGGTCGATTCCCATACCGGTTCCGGTGGTCGGCGGCATACCGTGTTCCATCGCGGCGAGGAAGTCTTCATCGAGCACCATGGCCTCGTCATCGCCCGCCGCGGCCAGCCTGGCCTGGTCGACGAAGCGTTCCCGCTGGATCACCGGGTCTACCAGTTCCGAATAGCCCGTTGCCAACTCGAAGCCGCGAACATAGAGGTCCCACTTCTCGGTGACGCCGGGCTTGCTGCGATGCTGACGGGTCAGCGGTGAAGTCTCGACCGGGAAGTCGCGAACGAAAGTCGGCGCGTAGAGCTTGTCGCCATACGCGTGTTCCCATAGTTCTTCGACCAGTTTCCCGTGACCGTAGCCCTTGTCCGAAGGAATTTCCAGACCTACCCGATCGGCGAGCGCGAGCAATTCCTCGACAGTGGTTTCCGGAGTGACCTCGACACCGATCGACTCAGACAGCGAGGGATACATCTCGACGGTGGTCCACTCGCCTCCGAGATCATATTCAGTGCCGTCGGCAAGCGTCACCAGAAGGGTGCCGAATGCCTCGCGCGCGACTTCCTGGATCAATTCCCGGGTCATCGTCGCCGAGTCGTCATAGGTGCCGTAGGCCTCGTAGGTTTCCAGCATCGCGAACTCGGGCGAATGGGTGGAGTCGGCGCCTTCGTTGCGGAAGTTCCGGTTGATCTCGAAGACCTTCTCCAGGCCACCGACCACGCACCGCTTGAGGAACAGCTCCGGCGCGATGCGCAGGAAGAGATCCATGTCCAGCGCATTGGAATGGGTGACGAAGGGGCGCGCGGCGGCGCCACCATGGATGGTCTGCAGCATCGGGGTCTCGACCTCGAGGAAGCCGCGGCGCTCGAGCGCGTTGCGCAGCGCACGGACCACGTTCACGCGGGTACGGGCCATTTCCCTGGCCTCGGGACGCACGATCAGGTCGACATAGCGCTGACGGACGCGCGACTCCTCGTTCATCTCCTTGTGCGCCACCGGCAGCGGGCGCAGCGACTTGGCCGCCATCGACCAGGAATCGGCCATCACGCTCAATTCGCCGGTACGCGAGGAGATGACCTCGCCGTGCACGAACACGAAGTCACCGAGGTCGACATCGGCCTTCCACGCCGCCAGCGCGTCGGCGCCGACACCGTTGAGGCTGATCATCGCCTGCAACTTGGTGCCGTCGCCTTCCTGCAGCGTGGCGAAGCACAGCTTGCCGGTATTACGAACGAAAATGACGCGACCCGCGATACCGGCCTGCAGACCGGTCTGAGTGTCGGCTTCCAGATCCGGGTAGGCGGCACGGATTTCGGCCAGGGTGTGGGTGCGTGGCACCACCACCGGATAGGCCTCACCACCCTCGGTGAGCAGCCGTTCGCGCTTGTCCCGGCGAATCCGCATCTGCTCGGGAACATCGATGTCCACAGCGGATGTGGCGGCGCGGCCGGGTGCGGCGGGGTTAGGAGTGCTCACGTTCGACAACATTAGCGGCACCCCGAAATGGATTTACTCCCGCCCACAAAGAACGAGAGGCAAACCCCGGCCCACACCGACCATTCCCCCGCGAGATGCAATCAACGTCACATAACTGAAACACACACCGCCCGTGACGACCTCTGATTCGCCTCGTGGACAACCGAACTCGCGGACGTCGACCCCCTACAGCGAAGCCAGCGCGTCGACCTCACGGGCGAAATGCGGGACGCCGACGCCCACGGTCAACAACCCCGCCGACTTCAACGCCTGGTATCCACCGATCACATCGGTGGCCCGGTGCAACCCCAGCTCCTGCAACGCGGCCGCCGCCAAACTCGACGTGTACCCCTCCGAGCAGAAGACGACCCATTCCACGTCGTGATCAACGGCGAGGGACAACCGGGCCGACGAGGTCGGATCCAACCGCCATTCCAGGACATTTCGCTCGATCACCAGCGCGCCGGGCAGCGAACCTTCGCGCACCCGCTGGGCGGCCGGCCGGATGTCGACCAGAATCGCGCCACGCTCCAGCGCGGCGGCCACGTCGTACACATACACCCGGTGCAATCGCGCGCGAGCGTTCTCGAGCATCTGATCAATCGTCAAACGGCTCATCACAGATCACCTTCGGGCTGGTCGGTGAGGACGGTTTTGGTTCGGCGCAACGTTCCGTGGCCGGTCACTTCGTAATACGACATCGCCGACAGCGGCGGGGAATAGGCATGCACGCTCAAGGTGGGATCGAGCGGACCGACGGATTCGGCGGCGGCGGGCGCGCGCACCACGTCGTGCACCCAGCCGATCGGGAACGACGCCTGATCACCCGCGGCGAGCGTGCGCCTGCGTAACTCCGTGCCATTCCAGCGGTATTCCGAAAGGGCGCCACTCAGCACGGTCAGGGCGCCGAGCGAACCGGCGTGATCGTGCAAATCGGTGAATTTGCCCGGCGTCCAGCTGATCAGCCAGACATCGACCTCGTCGTCGTGCGAGAGGCGGGTCGCCCAGCGCTCGTCGGCCGGCCAGATACCGTCGGCGGGCAGGAGGTGGTCGTAGCGACCGGAGAGGACGTCTTCGGCGCCTTCGTCGGTGAGTCGCAGCAGGTCAGCGGGCCGCAACCGGGTCGGCAACGCCGAGGCGATCGCCCGGTCGAGCGGGGGCGTCGCGGAGTACTCGTCGCGCGCGGACGGAAGGGAAAGGACAGAAGAACGCATGAGCGCATCTCCAGGAGGTGAGAAAACGGTCGAGGGAAAACGTCAGCCTCGAACGGTCGAGGCAGATTAGCCTCGACAACACTCCTGGGTGCTCACACGGAAGGTCACGAGCGCTAGTTTAGCAGACACTACTTTTTATTGCGCTCGTAGACATGGCGCAGGCCGGTGAGCGTGAGATGCGGGACGTGCTGGTCGATGGTTTCCGACTCCGGCACGATCAGCGGTGCGCCCGCCCCCGTCGCGACGACGGTGACATCGGTGCCCGCGAACGCGTCGAATTCGTCGCGGATGCGGTCGACCAGCCCGTCGACCAGCCCGGCGAACCCGAAGATCGCGCCGGACTGAATGCATTCCATGCTGTTCTTGCCCACCACCGAACGCGGCCGTGCCAGCTCGACGCGACGCATCGCACTGCGTTCCACCAGCGCCTCGGCCGAGATCTCCACCCCGGGCGCGATGACGCCGCCGAGGAATTCCCCCTTGGCCGAGACCAGGTCGACGCAGATCGCAGTGCCGAAATCGACGACGATCGCGGGCCCGCCGAAACTACGGAACGCGGCAAGGCAGTTGACGATGCGGTCGGCGCCGACTTCCTTCGGATTGTCGACCAGCAACGGAATACCTGTTCGCACACCGGGTTCCACCAGCACATGCGGCACATGGGACCAATAGCGCGCCAGCATGGCGCGCAGTTCGCGCAGCACCGGCGGCACGGTCGACAACGCCGAGACACCGGCGATCTGATCGAGATCGTCGCCGACCAGACCGCGCACCTGCATGGCGAACTCGTCCGCGGTGATCAGCGGATTGGTGTGAATCCGCCAGTGCCGCACCAGTGTCGCGTGTTCGCCACTACCGGAGAACAGGCCGAGCTCGATTCCGGTGTTGCGGACGTCGATCGTCAGCAGCATGGTCCTGGGTCCCCCCGCCCGGCTCAGACGAACGACAGCGAGCGCGGCGAGGTGAGGCCGGAGCCCTCCGGTGCGTGCGCGGGGTCGCTGCCCAGCTCCACCGGACGGTTGTGGTCGTCGACGAAGACCACCTTCGGGTCGTACTCGCGGACCTCGGCCTCGTCCATCTGACCGTAGGCGATGAGGATGACCAGGTCACCGGGGTGCACGAGGTGGGCGGCGGCACCGTTGATGCCGATCACGCCCGAACCGCGCTCACCGGCGATCACATAGGTCTCGAGGCGGGCGCCGTTGTCGATGTCGACGATGCAGACCTGCTCACCCTCGAGCAGATCGGCGGCGTCGAGCAGATCCTGGTCGACGGTCACCGACCCGACATAGTGCAGGTCGGCATGGGTCACGGTGGCACGGTGGATCTTCGACTTCATCATGGTGCGCAACATCGTCGTCGCCTTTCAGTGCGCCTGCGAGGCAGGGAGGGAGTTCGCGTCGGGATGCCCGTCGATCTGGGCGCCGAGTACTACGGGAGCGTTGTCGATCAGGCGGGTGTCACCGACTCTGGCGGCGACCAGCAGGCGGGCGTTGCCCGCGGTGGGGGCCGGACCCAGGTTGGCATCGCGCAGTTCGAGGTAGTCGACATCGAGGCCCTCGACCGCGTCGAGAACCGAGCGAGCGGTCTGGACAACCGCCTCCGCGCCGAGGCCGGCAGCGTGACGACCCGCGGCAAGCGCGGCCGACAGCGCCAGCGCCGACTCGCGCTGGGTGGCGTCGAGGAAGCGGTTGCGCGAGGACAGGGCGAGGCCGTCGGGCTCGCGAACCGTCGGATAGGCCACGATCTTCGCGTCCATGTTCAGGTCGCGCACCATCTGCCGGATCAGCGTGAGCTGCTGGTAGTCCTTCTCACCGAAATACGCCTCGGAGGCGTGGGTGATGTTGAGCAGCTTCGCGACGACGGTGAGCATGCCCGCGAAATGCGTCGGCCTGCTGCCGCCTTCGAGCTCGGCGCCGAGTGGACCCGGCTGGACCGTGGTACGCATGCCGTCCGGGTACATATCGGAAACCGTCGGCGCGAAAACCAGATCGACGCCCTCGGTGCGGAGCAGTTCGAGGTCGGCGTCGAGAGTGCGCGGGTAGGCGTCGAGGTCTTCGTTCGCGCCGAACTGCAGCGGGTTGACGAAGATCGAGACGATCACGACCTGGTTGTTGAGCTTGGCCTGACGGATCAGCGCGAGGTGCCCCTCGTGCAGCGCGCCCATCGTCGGTACGAAACCGACCGTGCGACCGGCGCCGCGCAGGGCCTTGGCGACCGTGTCGAGCACCTCGGGGTTGTGGTGCACGGTGAGCACGCCCGCCTTGAAAGCGCCGGTCGCGCGAGCGCCACCCTGGTGGTGATGCACTTCTCGGGGTTCCATCAGTGGCCTTCCTTGGCGAGGAGCTCCAGCAGTGCCGGATCGGTGTGGGCGAGTTGGGCCGTGCGCAACGAATTGGCTCGGTAGGCCTCGGCCAAGCGGTCGTCGACCTGCTCGAGCGCGGCGAGATGGGCGGCGACAGCGTCGACATCACCGCGGGCGACCGGACCGGTGAGTGCGGCCTGGCCGCGACGCAAGGCGTTGTCGAGTGCGGCCGAGGCGAGCGGGGCGAGCAGCCGTTCGGGGAGGCCGCCGGGCTGATCGTCGACCAGCGGCTGGCCGAGCAGACCGGGGCCGGAGAGGGATTCGCGCAGGGCCGCGAC